>VGYL01000392.1 GCA_016872975.1 Planctomycetota bacterium | reverse complement strand
TTTGGGATTCTTCCGGCCGGGCGGTCATTCACGGCGTCCTGACCACCGCCCAGAAGCTCTGCGGCGAGACCATCTTCATGGACCTGCTGGCCGAGCCGGCGAAGTGCCTCAAGCTCCTGAACTGGATCGCCGACGCCTACATTGTGCTGTGCCGCCATTTCGCGCAGGCCGCCGGTCTGGCGATCGCGGATGTCCACGTGGGCGAGTGCTCCTGCTGCATGATCAGTCCCCCTCTCATGGAGGAGTTTGTCGCGCCCGTCACCGCGCGAATCGGAGAAGCGCTCGGGCCCGTGCGTTTTCACTCGTGCGGGACCAGCACCCATCTGCTGGAGAGCGTCACGAAGATCGACCGCCTGCGTTCGCTGGACCTCGGCAGCGAGACCTCGATCCGCAAGGTGCGTGAGGTGTTCGGTCACCGGATGTCGATCACCATCGCTCCTTCGCCCCAGGCCATGTCCGTCGCAAGCGCCGAGCCGATCCTGGACTGGGCCAGGCAGGTCTTCGAGGAGAATGCCGGCGGCCCGCTTGGGTACGTGTACCACCTGGAGCCCAGCTACAATATCGAGACCATTTACGCGTTGACAGACTTCGTGCGCTATCAGACAGGAGGATCGAGCCATGCCTAACGGCAGCCGGACGAAAACCACGCGCAGAGACTTCCTCAAGGCCACCGCCGGCGTCTCCTCGCTGCTGGCGTTCTCGCAGGGCGCCCCCGCCCGGGCGGCCGCGGGATCGAAGCCGAATATCCTGTACCTGATGACGGACCAGCACCGGGCCGATTGCCTGGGCTGCGCCGGCAACCAGGCGATCAAGACCCCGCATCTGGACTCCATCGCGGCCGACGGCGTGCTGTTCTCGAACGCCTACAGCTCGACGCCAAGCTGCACCCCGGCGCGTTCGGCGCTCCTGACGGGCCTGTCCCCCTGGCATCACGGCATGATCGGCTACGGCCGCATCGCCGGCCAGTACCCGTTCGAGCTGCCCCAGGCGATCCGCGATGCCGGCTACTACACCTTCGGCATCGGCAAGATGCACTGGCACCCGCAGAAGAAGCTGCGCGGCTATCATGGCCTGCTCGTGGACGAATCGGGCCGGGCCGAGACGCCGGGCTTCGTGAGCGATTATCGCCTCTGGTTCAAAGAGCAGGCCCCCGACCTCGATCCGGACGCCACCGGCATCGGTTGGAACGACTATCGGGCGAAGGCGTACGCCCTGCCCGAGCGGCTTCATCCGACCGTCTGGACCGCTGACCGCGCCGTCGAGTTCCTTGACAAATACGACCGGAAGGAGCCATTCATGCTGAAGGTCTCCTTCGCCCGGCCGCACAGCCCGTACGATCCGCCGCAGCGGTTCCTGGATATGTACAACGTGGACGACATGCCCGCCCCGGTCGTCGGCGACTGGGCCGCGCGATACGCGTCCCACGACGACCCGCCGAAACCGACCCTCTGGCAGGGGGATCTGGGCGTCCGCCAGGCGAAGGAATCCCGCCGGGCTTACTACGCGTCGGTCACGTTCATTGACGAGCAGATCGGCCGAATCCTCGCCACCCTCAAGCAACGCGGCCTGTACGACAACACGCTGATCCTGTTCTTCGCCGACCACGGCGACATGCTCGGCGACCATCACCTGTGGCGCAAGACCTACGCCTACGAAGGCTCCGCCGGCATTCCCATGATCCTGCGCTGGCCCAAGGGCATGGGCCTGGATGGGCAGCGGGGCCGCACCCTGCCGCAGCCGACGGAGCTGCGCGACGTCCTGCCGACGTTCCTCGACGCGGCGGGAGCGCCCATCCCGAACCATCTGGACGGCAGGAGCCTGCTGAGCCTCGTCCGCGGCGACACGCAGAGCTGGCGGTCCTGGATCGATCTGGAGCACGCGATGTGCTACGACCAGGACCACTGGACCGCCCTCACCGATGGGCGGTTCAAGTACATCTACTTCGCCCACGACGGCCGCGAGCAACTCTTCGACCTGGCCAAAGATCCGGCCGAGCTTCACGACCTATCAGGCGACCCGGCCGGCGCGGCGTTGTTGAAGCAATGGCGCCGGCGCATGGTCGAGCATCTCTCCGAGCGCGGCGAGGACTTCGTCTCCGGCGGCAAGCTGGTCCTCCGCAAGAAGAAACTCCTCTATTCGCCGCACTACCCCAAGACCGTCTGACCCGTAGCACCGGCATCCTGACCGGGAACTGGGAACTCCCTGACAGCCACAGATCATGTCATTGCGAGCGGAGCGCGGCAATCTCCCGATTTCCGCAGATTTCGGAGGGAACCACGGAGACACAGAGGCCACGGAGAGAGCGGAGGAGACAGGACGATAGACAGCAACCAGCCGCCGTGGCGAGGGCGTCCCGCCCTTGGTCAAAACAGGCCTTCCGCGACGTTCGGAACCGGCAACTGACAACCGGCTACCGACTACTGCTCTCCGACACGGATTCACGCGGATGAACACGGATTTCTGGCCGGGAACTGCGAACTGTCAACTGGGAACTGATCTCCAACCGCAGGTGAACGCGGATGAACGCGGACAAGACCTTCGCTCGCGGAGCGCAAATAGAAGGCGAGATGCGCGCAGACCACACCGCCGCCGAAGTCAAAAAGGGGGCCCCCGTGCAATCCCTTCCGCGGCAGAATCCAGGAGGTACGCCAGTCCTCGACTGTGACTTCCAATCATCTTGTCCGAGATCGCTGTCTTTTGCCAATGCGCCGGCGCGGTGGGCTGAATACGGCTGTCCACAGGGCGTGCAGGCAGTCGTGCACGATTTCTGCTGCCAATTGGGTGAAGAAAGACACGAACGTTCCTTTCGGTACGCCCAACAGACGCAGCGTCGCTCGCAACCCAAGTAGCATGAACGTTGTCGCGGTCATGAAGGTGAGAATTACTTCCACCATAACAGGGTCCATAAAGATGCACGGGGGAGCTCTTGCTCCCCCGTGCGCGGGAGCGGAGGCTCCGTCAGGCGAGCCACACCCGGTCGCGGCCGTTGCTCACAACCCGCGTCACGCCGTCCCGGTCGACTGCGCGAATGCCGCTGCGGCCGCAGTAGTACGCCCGCAGGCCACCACCATTTAGCGGAACGATCCGCTGCAAGTTCAGCCACTCGCCGTTGGCGGCCCTGATCCGCCGGCGGAAGTAAGCGGTGCCTGTGGGACGCGACGCTACTGCTGTGAACTTGGCGTGTTTGAATAGACCGAACATACTTGTCCTCCCGGGGCTGTGCCCCTAAACACAGTTGTGTGACATCAAACGGTCCGCCGACAACCGACGGCCTTCACCAAAAGAAACGTGGGGGCGCTACCACGCTTGCGGCGGTAACAACTTGCGTATATAAAGAACAGAGGGTCTAACCGAATTGGCATGGCCCCCGGAGCCCACCGGGCGAGCAACGAGGACAACATAATGGACGGAGAACTGAGGCAGAAAGAAAGACAGCGCGAATGGGCGCGGCTCATCGCTAATGGTGATCATCAGGCATTCGGTGAAATGTTGGATGACTTCGCTCCACGCCTGAGACGCGTCTGCTCGAACATGTGTCGTGATTATCCTGTTCTGCGAGGTAAAATCGAGGATTTTCTTCAGGAGACCTTCCTCAAGGGATGGAAAAGCCGCTGTCTCTACAAAGGCTCTCGTGGTCCGTTGTATGCTTGGTATGTGGCGATTCTCCGTAATACAATCAGGGACGAACTGAGGAACATGAAGAAGTGCCCCGAGGTCAACGTAGAGTCGTTCGTCATTGAACGGGTGCCTGCTGACACCTTCGACGGCGGTTCACTTGAATCAGAAGTCACCTGCCCTGAGGCGAATCCTCGCAGAATGGATGCCGTCAAGACGGCTCTCAATCAACTGTCGCACAATCAGCGCGAAGTACTCCTCACTAAATGCGATCCAGTTAACGACGCACTAACAGAGGCAGAGAAGGCTGCAAAAGTCCAGATGACATCTGGGGCATTTCGGAAGACTGCTTGCGTGGCACTGAGAAGAATCCGAGATTTGGTGAAGGTTGACGGAGAAATGCCTAAGAGGACGAACCATGAACAGCAATGATATCGAGAAACTCATCGCGAGTGGCACTGAACCGACATGGGCGCGCCCGAAGGACCCTGAGAGGATCGCGGCTCTTCTAAGAGTCATGGATACGCGCCAGCTCACTGAGACGGAAGCACAAGAGTTGTACGATGCCAGTGATGGAGTACCCGCGCCCACCGAAGTCCAGGCAAGGTTGATCGCGGGCGTAACCGCCAAAATCAAGGAGGAGGAAGGAGAGCACGTAATTTTGCGTCGGATGCTTGAGGACGCTCTTCATCCGACCAATGGCGAGGAGATAGCCGGCGAGGATCTTGCGTCTCCGAGGAACGAAGTGGAGAATGGGTGGAATGGTGGCCAATGCCCTACGACCGAATCCCGACCCAACTTCGATTCTCCTCCTCTGTCAACAGAGTGCGAGGAACAAGCTAAGGGTATCTTGGATCGGGCAAGAGATTTGGTTGAATCCCACCTGCTAGAATTGGAAGTGGCCGTAGTTTCGCTGTCAAACTGGCTCATAGAAGGTGGGCTTCAGGCGAGCCCAGTATTAGCGGGAGTCAAACAGGACAATATGCTTGGCCCCGAGGAGATAACTCAAACGACCGGCTCTGTGGCTGTAATCTCACTTGCCAGTATCGATAAAAAGCAGCAATTGAGGAAGGTCCCCTGGGTAGGGGCAATGGTACGGATCGCGCAGGTGCCTAATGCGTCCGATCCGAATGCGGCGCTGTATGCATGCGCGGTAGATGTCGTTCGCAGTGCAAGTAGCCAAGAAGGTGCGTTACATATTACGCTTGTAGGCAGGACCAGCGAGATGCAAGAGGAACCCATAGCTGACGTTGAACTCACTGCGCGTAAATGGACGAGGACATTCTCTATGGTTGGGAGAAAACCGACGTACTTGGCGTTGGGCAATCTGAAGGTCAAGATCGCGCTCTTGGAGAGGGTACAACCGTGAGCTCGGGGAATGTGCGCTTGGCATTTCAGCACCCACAACGACCATGGCCGAAGGACGTGGGCCTGGGGACTATCGCCTATGGAGCGAACGGGGACCAGAAGAAGGTCCTGGATATAACGTGGATGTGGGTCCAGTACGACGAGAGATTCGATGGTCGGCTCGACTATCGTATCTGGCGCCGAGTTGCGAGGGGGCTGTACCCCAGTGAGAAATCCACACGGTGGGGGGAGTTGTCCTCGATCGCGAAGACCGGATTGGAGGTCACGGATTTCAAGCAAGCGTGGGGTGTCCTTGCGGTGCTTTCTGGCTGCCTTGCGCGCCGAGCTAACCTGACGAAATGGTCTGCATCCGAGAATCCTGAACGCGACCTACGCGAAGACCAAGCTTTGGAACTTGCGCAACTTGCTGAGAACAGACTCTCCGCGTTGAGTATACCTTTCGGGTTCGAGGCAGAATGTGCAATCATCGGCTGTTTGCTCCTGGATGCAGCGCAGAACTTGCGCAACAAGTTGACACACAAGCCTATGATGATTCAGGAGGCAATCGATTATGTTCAGCGTTGCGCGAAGTTATTGCAGCTTGTTGATGCCGACTGGCAACCAGGAGGCCGTCCGATTTCGTTTGACGTCCTCTCAAGAAACCGCAAGACAACGGGCGACTCAATTGCTCCACACAAGGATTTCCAGCTCTTCATCAGGATGAGAGAGGTCCTTTTTGACATCCGAGGCATCGTGCGTGAGGCGATTATCGGAGAGGGGCGGTACGACGCGGGTCTTCTGGAGAGTGCCTACGGCTTCGCGCTGTCAGCTTGGAGGTATGCGCGGGCCTTGAACCGCGGCCAAGCAAAGTGGCTACAGCAGGCGCATCGACTGGGGGACAGCGAAATGAACCTGCGCGCCCAACTGAAAGTGGCAGAACTTGAGGAGCTTCGAGCGCTCTTCAGGGCGTCACAGGCTGCACGCGATCTGGGAGATATTCTAGCCTCTGGACGTCTATCATATCTGCTCGTTCGGCACATTCCAGATTGGGTGCTGACTGTTGAGAAGCTTGAGCAAGTTGTTGAGGGGTGGGTCAGCACAGCAGAAATGGATGAGCTCAACAAGGGTGGATCGGAGGGGGTGGAAGACGATGGGAGCTTGGATCAACGGTTCCGTCGGCTGGTCCGTGAGGTTCGGGGTTATCCTGATAAGGTTCACGGCACTATTCGGCAGATTGGTCTTGAGGCCGATCCCCGGTTTCCGGAATCCACCCAGAAGAAGCGAAGTGGGCCAGGCGGGCGCGACCCTCTGTCGCTACTGGTGGAAGAGGATCAACGAACTGACAGACGATGGGCATCCATTCTGAAATACTATGAGCATTCCCCTAATACCACAACGC
>VGYL01000391.1 GCA_016872975.1 Planctomycetota bacterium | reverse complement strand
GGTCCTCATGAGTCGTGCTTCAGCGTCGGCTACGATCAGGCTCTGCAGTGGGGTCAGGAGGGTGACTTTGCCTGGGTCGGCCTGCCGAAGGAGAACCTCCGGCTCGAACGCATGCGAGACAAGAACTACGGCGGCCCCAACTTCGTCGTGCGCAACGAGGTGACCGGCGAGCTCTTCTTCGTCGCCCTCGCCTGGTCCAGCAACTGGGCGGCCGAGTTCAGCCAACGGCCCGACGGCGTGCTTTCGTTCCGGCTGGGCCCCATCGGTCCCAAGCCGCTGCGCCTGATCGCCCCCGGCGAGACGGTGGCTTCTCCGGAAGTGCATATCGGCCCGATCCATCAGGGCTTCGATGCGGCTGTTCAGGCGTGGCACCGGCACATGCGTGCCTCGGTCGTGCCTCTGCGGCCGAAAGGGAAGGAGATGTACAGCATCGCGGGCCATGTCGTCGAGTACCCCGACGAGTGGATCCTGCGCGAGATCGATATCGCTCACGAGATGGGCGTCCAGGCCTTCATGGTGGATGCGGGCTGGTATGGTGATGTGTTCGGGGGCTGGACCGAGCGCCGCGGGGATTGGTGGGAGGGCGGTTGGCTGCCGGGGGGCCTGGCCGGTATCCGAGAGCACGCGCATGCGAAAGGGATTCTGTTTGGGCTCTGGATGGAGCCTGAAGCGGCGGGCCCACTGAGCAAGCTGGCCCAGGAGCATCCTGACTGGCTGCAGATGACCGACGAGGGGCGCCTGCCCGGCAACGTGCGCTGCCTTAACCTGGGCAAGCCCGAGGTGGCCCGTCACTTCGAGGACGAGGTCGTTCGCGTGATCCGTGATCACCAGCTCGACTTCTTCAAGATCGACTACAACATCCGCGTGCATGAAAGCGGGCAGAACCTGCGCGACGGCTATCTCGAGAGCGAGTCGTGGCGACACATGGAAACGCTCTACGGGACTTTCGACCGGGTGCGTCGAGAGCTGCCCCAAGTCGCGCTGGAGAACTGCGCCGGCGGCGGGGGTCGCCTCGACCTGGGCATGGCCAGCCGCTTCCACTACAGTTGCGAGTCGGACTTCAGCCACCATCCTTTAGCCATCCGTGCCATCAACGCGCTCAGCCTCTTCTTCCCGCCGGAGTCGCTCTGTTATTATCACAACCACATGTACCATGCCCACCAGATCGCCGATCTGGACACCCACCTCCGGGTGACCCTCTTTGCGACCACCATCTTCGTGGGCTTCGGCGCGCAGAACGCCGACCGCACCACGCCCTACTTCCGCAAGACGAAGCGGTACATCCGGCTGGCGAAAGAGTTCTGCTATCCGATCATTGCCGGCGGTGGGTTGATCTACCACCACACGCCGGACATCGGCGTGCTGCGTCCTGCCGAGTGGTGCGTGCTCGAGTACGCCGCGCCCGATCGCAGCCGCGGCTATGTGGGCGTTTTCTCGCTCAACCGGGGCGACAAGGGGGTGCCGGCCGAAGGATATGTGTTGCGGCCGCGCGGCATCGAGCGCGGCAGGAACTACGAGGTGATTTTGGACAACTCGCAGGAAAGCTATCGGGTGTCGGGACGCGAGCTGGTGGGCAGTGGTATTCCGATTCACCTCGACGGGAGCATGATCTCGGAGCTCGTGCTGTACACCGCAACTGACTGAGGGGAACTGCCGGGAGCTCGGTAGGGAGTGGAACATGGGACGGGAGAAGATCGGTTCTGCCCTGGTTGGCTACGGCACGACCTTCAACTGGGGGTGGACTCACGGCCACTGGATCGAGGCGGTCGAGGATCTGCGGCTCATCGCGGTTTGCACGCGCACCGCGGAGAGCGCAGCCAGGGCCAGGCGTGACTTCCCGCGCGTGGACACGTACACCGATCTGGGCCAGATGCTGCGCCGCGATGATATCGAGCTGGTCTCGGTGCTGACGCCGCACCACACCCATGCCGCTATCACGATCGAGTGCCTGAACGCGGGCAAGCACGTCATCGTTGACAAGGCGATGGCGATCACGGTGGCGGAGTGCGATCGCATGATCGAGGCGGCCGAGCGAGCCGACCGCACGCTGGCCGTGTTTCACAACCGCCGTCACGACGGGAATATCCGCGCGATCACGGACGTGATCCGCCAGGGCGCCATCGGCCAGGTGTTCCACGCGGAGTTCTTCGCCGGGGGATACCGGGCGCCTGGCTCCGGTTGGTATGACGACGAAGCGGCCTCCGGGGGCGCCCTCTACACGTATGGCCCGCACGTGGTGGACTGGCTCTCCCTTTGGGTACCAGCCCCACCCCAGCAGGTCATGGGGTTCGACCACAAGCTGGTCTGGCGCCAGAGCTCCAATGCTGACCACGCCCAGGCGATCATCCGCTACGAGAACGGGTGCGTGGCGGAGATCACGGTGTCCAGGCTGGCCTATCTCGGCAAGCCGCAGTGGACCATCCTGGGCACCCAAGGCGCCATCATCGACACGGCGCAAGGAGCCCTGGCGGGTTACATGCGAGACGCCATCGGCCCCTCGGCCGGGAGCTTCAGGTTGCGCACGGCGGAGGGGGAACGCGAGATTCCGTACCGGGAATCGGACTGGGTGACCTACTATGTTGACATGGCGAACCACCTGAGGCGCGGGGCTCCCGTTCCCGTGACCGCTGAGGAAGGGCGGCGATCCATTGCCGTGCTCGAGGCTGCTGCTCGCTCGGCGAAGCGAGGGCAGCCTCAGCAGCTTTCCGCACCAGGAGTTCCCGCTACATGGTAAGCAGCTACCTGCGAGCCATGCGCCACTTCAGCCGCAATGCTCGCCTCTACCTGGTCAGCGCGGGGTTGATGGGCTTTACCGTCTTTGGCGGCATCTACTCCCTGTTGCGCAGCCTCTACCTCTTGCGCCTGGGCTACGGGCCGGAGTTTGTCGGCCTGGTCTCGGGTGTGGCTCTGCTTGGCTGGGCGCTGGCCTGTCTGCCGGCAGGCGCCATTGGCCGGCGGCTGGGCAGCCGGCGCGCCATGGTCCTCGGCCTGGGTCTGGCTACTATTGGCTTCGTCCTCTGGCCGCTCGCCGAGCTGATCCCGGTGGACGGGCGCGCGGCCTGGCTGGTGCTGATCTACCTGTTCAGCGACGTGGCCATCGCCATGTACGACGTCAACAGCGGGCCGTTCCTGATGGACGCTACCACCTCGGAGGAACGCGACCACGTTTTCTCGGTGATGGCTGCGCTCTGGCCGATTGCCGGCTTCCTTGGCAGTCTCATCGGTGGCCTTCTGCCGGGCGCCTTTGCCCTGCTCCTGCGCACCACGACCCAGGACCCGGCTACCTTCCGCTACCCGCTCCTGATGGCCGGCGCCAGCCTGGGCGCCGGCGTCGTAGCCCTGTATCTCTCGAAAGAGCGCCGACCCGCCGCGCACCCGACGCAGGCCAGCCAGGCTGCGCCGAACGCCCTGATGGCTGCGCCCTACCGTATCATGGCCTTCCTCGGCGTGGTTGTCCTGCTGGGCGGCATGGGCGAGGGCGCGGCGCGCACCTTCTTCAGTGTCTACCTCGACGCCGGACTGCACACCCCCACGGCTTTCATCGGGACACTGGCGGCCATCGGACAACTGTTGGCTGTTCCGGCAGCGCTGGCCATGCCATTCGCTGCCGGCCGTTGGGGGCATCGCCGGGTCTTCCTGTGGGGCTCGGCCGGCATGGCCGTCAGCCTGCTGCCCCTCGCGTTGATCCCGCACTGGGCTGCAGCCGGCCTGGGCTATATGGGCATGATCGCGCTGGTGTCCCTCACCCGGCCGGCCATCTCCGTCTACCAGATGGAGATCGTCTCCGTGGTGTGGCGTCCCAAGATGTCGGGCGTCTGCACCATGGCCATCGGCCTGAGCTGGTCGGTCGTCTCGTTGGGCGGCGGCTTCATGATCGCTGCGCGGGGTTACCCGTCCTTCTTCCTGGCCAGTGCGGTGGTCACCGGGGTGGGCGCGGCGCTCTTCGGGCTGAAGCAGGCCGCGGCCGCGGAGCCGCACCCTTCGCCAGCCTCGTAGTCCTGCCAAAGGATTGACACGCACCTGGAGGCCTCCCGTGCTACAACAAACGATCGCCATGGAAACCTATGTCCGCCGCAGCCTCAACTACCTGACGCGCATGGTGGATGCCGACGGTCTTCCATACTTTAACATCTTCCGCACACAGCCGGCCGAAGCGGCCCATGACTGGCCGGACTTCGGCGACGTGATGTCGCGCCAGTGGCAGGCCGTGATCATGGCGAGGAACATGACCGGGGAGGAGATCCCCGTCGAACGAATCTGGCGCGAGAAGGTGATGTCCTACTTGAGCCCGGCTGATGGCTTGCTATACCGCCCCGAGACCGGTTATTCGCAGCGCGTCGCCGATGCTGGTGATCAGGCGCTCACCCTCTATGCGCTGGCGACGGCGTACCTCGATCGGCCGGACGACACGCTGCGCCGAGCCGTGACCCGCATGGTGGACGGGATGGTGGCGCGGGCCGACACAATGCCCGAAAAGGGCTTCCTGGGCGGCTTCGGGATCAAGAGTTTGATGGCCTGCGCACGGCTGATGGGCTATGAGCCCGCTCTGCGCCTGGCAGCGCGCGCCATAGATGCGATCTTTGCCGAGAGGTGGGACGGCAGCGGCAAAGCCCCGCTGTTCATGCCCGACAACACCTTCCGGCAGGGCGGACACATGCACGGCAACTTGCGGACCCTGGTGGGCGCGGCAGATTACGCTCTGTACGTCAAAGACCCGGCGCTTTTCAGCCGAGTGGATGCGCTCTATCGCTTCGTGCGGGGCGAGGCGACGCGCTTCGGCTTCCTACCAGAGCAGGTCGGCCGGCATGGTGATATCGTGCTCTGCGAGACCTGCGCGATCATGGATTACCTGGGGCTGGCAACGACGCTGGCCAACCACGGACACCCGGAATACTGGGGGGACGTGGAACGCGCGGCCCGCAACCACCTCATCGAGAGCCAGCTTGTCGACGGCTCCTGGTTGGAGAGCGACAACAGCCGGCCAGATACCGCCCAATTCACCTGGCGCGACATCGGCGAGCGGATGGTCGGCGGCTATGCGGGCTGGAGCTCACCCAATCACTTCCTGGCCGTGCATGAGACCCTCGGCGCGCACTGGGGCGGGCCCGAGCTGCACGGCAAGCCGCGCGCGTTTCAGAATTGCTGCGGCGGCTCGGGCACGCACGCCTTCTTCATCGTTTGGAAGAACGCCGCGCGCTTTGCCGGCGATTGCCTGAGCGTCAACCTGCACATCGACAAGCTCCTGCCCCAGGCTGAGATCCGCGGCTACCAGCCGTTCGATGGACGGCTCACCATCGACCTGAAGCAGCCATGCCGTGTGCGCGTGCGCATCCCTGAGTTCACGAGCTTTGCCGAGATCAGGGCCGAAGCAGGAGGAAAGCCGGTGGCCGCCCGGGAATGGGGCAACTACATCGAACTGGGCCATCGTCCGGCGGGTGAACGGTTCGTGATTCGCTATCCGCTGCCCGTGAGCACCGAAGCGGTACACATCGGGAATCCCGGCCATCGCCAGTACACCTATCGCGCCACCTGGAAGGGCGACACGGTCGTGGCGATGGAGCCGGGAGGCAACGACTACGTCACCGGTTATTCGGATTTCGACAAGAGCCAGGTACCCATCTTCTACGGCGAGGAAGGCCCCGGCCCGCTGTACCGGCGCAGTGACTGGCTGCCGAACGCCGAGCCCGAGCCGACCTTGCTCGGCATGGATCGCGGCGCGCTCGATCTGTGGCAAATCCCCGGGGAGGCTGAGAATGGTTACCGCAATCAGAAGCTCGCTCTATAAGGATCAGCCGGCGGTCACGCTGGAGACAGACCAGATGGCAGCTCAGTTCCTGCCGCGCGCCGGTGGCGGATTATGTTCCCTCGTCTATCGGCCGCTGGGACTGGAGCTGATGGTGCAACGGCCGTGGGAACGGTATCGCCTTGGGCCGTACGATGGAGACTACGTCGCGGAGGGCGAGTGCGCGGGGATGGACGACATGTTCCCCACCATCGACCGCTGCTTCTACGATCTTGAACCCTGGCGTGGTACTCCGATCCCGGATCACGGTGAGGTATGGAGTCTGCCGTGGGACGCTTCGACAGAGGGCGAGACGCTCCATTTATCCACCCACGGCGTCAGGTTTCCCTATCGGCTGGAAAAACGGGTTTCATTCTCGCGGCCCGGCGTTCTCAAGATCGCTTATCGGCTGATCAACTTGTCAGGTTTCAAGTTCTATTTTCTATGGGCAGCTCACCCGATGTTCGTGCTTGAGGAAGGCGCCAGATTGATGCTGCCGGAAGGTACACACAAAGCCGTGGTGACCTTCACCCTTACGGGCGAGATGGGGCGATATGGGGACGAGTTGGATTGGCCCATCGCGACACTGCCG
>VGYL01000390.1 GCA_016872975.1 Planctomycetota bacterium | reverse complement strand
GGCCCTCAAGATCATCAAGCTGGGCATGGACACCCGCCAGGTAATCGCCCGCTTCGAAGCGGAGCGCCAGGCCCTGGCCCTGATGGACCACCCCAATATCGCCAAAGTCTTCGATGCTGGTTCCACCGAGACTGGAAGACCCTACTTCGTCATGGAACTGGTCCAGGGCGTTTCCATTACCGAATACTGTGATAAGAATAGCTTATGCACCAAAGACCGCCTGCACCTGTTTCTCCAGGTCTGCCAGGCCGTCCAGCACGCCCACACCAAAGGCATCATCCACCGGGATATCAAGCCTTCCAACGTCATGGTGACGAGCCATGATGGTGAACCCCTTCCCAAGGTGATCGATTTCGGCATTGCCAAGGCGACCAACCAGAAGCTGACGGAAAAGACGCTCTTCACCGGCTATGCCCACCTCATCGGCACACCCGCCTACATGAGCCCCGAACAGGCGGAGCTGAGCGATCTGGACATCGACACCCGCTCGGACATCTACTCGCTGGGGGTATTGCTCTATGAGCTGCTGACCGGCACGACGCCCTTCAGCGAAGAGGAGCTCCGCAAGGCCGGTTACGTCGAAATGCAGCGGGTGATCCGGGAACAGGAGCCGATGAGGCCCTCCACCCGGATCAAGACGGCTCTCCGTACGTGGGCGCGAGCGCCCACGAACCGCCACGGGCGGGACGCCCGTGATACTCATGGGCAAGATGCCCATGCTACGACGTCGTGCGAGGACGCACGACCTACGAAGATCGTCATGGGCGGGACGCCCATGCTACGGGAGGTCCGCGGCGACTTGGATTGGATCGTAATGAAGACCCTGGAGAAGGACCGCGCCCGGCGGTACGACACCGCCGAAGACCTCGCTTCGGACATCCAGCGGCACCTGGAACACAGGCCGGTCCTGGCCCACGCACCCAGCACGGGATATCGCCTACATAAGTTCCTCCGTCGGCGGCGATTTCAGGTCGTGGGTGTCTTCGTCCTTCCACTCCTGGTAGGTGCTTTGGCGAGCGTGTCTTCCCTGTGGGATCAGAATCGACTTCGACGCGCAGAGGCCGAGGCCGCTGGGCACAGAGAAATTCTGTCTCGGGCCCGAGAGCAGGCCACAGCGCAAGAGTTGGGGGTGGCCCTGGATACCCTCGACTCCATTCTCGAGAGCAGACACGTTGGGCCCGAGGCACGCGCTCTGTCCGACGAGATTCGGCGTGACGTTCGCCGGAATCTGGATTACTGCACCCGCAGAATCGAGGCCCAGCCGCAGGACGCGAGCGCCTATTCCGCTCGCGCCCGCTGCTACGACTACCTGCACGACCGGGCAAACGCTGCCGCGGATCTGCGGCGGTGGTCAGCGATCCAGGGCGAGCGCGCGTTCCGGGATGCCTGGTTCGGCGCGGCGCGGGACTCCAGACCGGTCCTCGATCTTCCATTAGGCTATCAGTTCGTCTTCTCTGCAGAGAAACGTTGTGACGGGACGGAAGCACTAGGTATTGCCTTTGGGCAGAAGGGAAGGGACAGCATGAAATCGTTGGAGATTCCGATGTTCGCAATGTCATTGTTGGGGCTCGGTCTGCTCTCGGGTCTGGACGGGCCGCGGGCGTATGCAGGCCTCACGTTCGCCGAGCCGGTGAACCTGAAGTCTGCCATCCCCGTCCTTGAGGACGGCACAGACTGCGTCAGTTGCCTGTCTCTCGATGGCCTGGAGATATACATCGGCTCAAGGCGGGCCGGGGGGTACGGCGACATGGACTTGTGGGTAGTGAAACGTGCCTCTACCAAGGATCCATGGAATCCCGCGGAGAATCTCGGGCCTGCTATCAATAGTCCGAGGGAGGATTCCTTCTTGTCGATTTCCGTTGACGGGCTTGTGGGCTATTTCAGTTCCAACCGAGTTGGCGGGTACGGGAGCTTTGATATCTACATCATCACCCGCGCAACGAAGAATCACGCTTGGGGGCCGCCGGTGAATCTGGGACCGACCATCAATGGCTCCGCTGCGGATAATACTCCGTGGATCTCAGCGGACGGCCTGGAGTTGCACTTTGTGTCGTGGCGGGCCGGCGGATACGGCGATGGCGACATCTATGTGGCCAAACGGGCAACCACGAACGCTCCTTGGGGGCCGCCGGTGAACCTTGGCCCCTCCGTGAACAGCCCGTACGGGGAGACGCAAGTGTGTCTCTCTGCGGACGGCCTACTGCTCTTCTTCGCCGACAACTGGTCCACCGCACCCCGCCCCGGAGGATACGGCAGTCAAGATATGTGGATGTCGAGGCGCGCGAACCTTTCTGCGCCATGGCAGATGCCGGTGAATCTTGGGCCGCGGGTGAATGGTTCGGCGTATGATTGGACGCCCCGTATCTCGCCAGATGGACGGACATTCTACTTCAACGTCGCACCGACTCTCGACACCAGCACGTGGTCTTCCTGGCAGGCTCCCATTATCCCCGTCGTGGACTTCAACGGTGACGGCAAGGTGGACGCGAATGATCAGGCCATTCTGATCAGCCACCTGGATCAGGACTACCCGCTGTGTGACATCGCCCCGTTCGCTTGGGGCAATGGCGTCGTGGACGCGAACGATCTGGCCGTGCTCTTGGAGTACATGGGCAAGGAACTGGTCGATCCGACGCTGCTGGCACACTGGGCGATGGATGAGAGCGCGGGCAGCGTGGCTCGGGACAGTGCCGGGGCGCATGACGCCATGATCGTGGGCAAGGTCCTCTGGCAACCGGCGGGCAAGGTGGGCGGCGCACTGGCGTTCGACGGGAAAGAGAACTTCGTGCGGGCTCTCACCGCGGTTCTTGACCCGGCCGGCGGGCCGTTCAGCGCCATCGCCTGGGTCAAGGGGGGCGCGCCCAACCGGGTGATCGTGTCGCAATTCGGGGGCGCCGACTGGCTCTATCTGAATCAGTTCGGCATGTTGACGACGGACTTGAAGAGCGCCGGCGCGAGCGGCTCATCACTCTCTTTCACCGCCTATCTCCTCGATGACCAGTGGCACCGGGTGGCCCTGGTCTGGGACGGCACGAGTCGAGCGTTGTACGCGGACGGAATCGAGGTGGCCAGGGATATGCAGTCCAGCCTGCTGACCGCAAATGGCAATCTGCAGATCGGCTGCGGCAAGAGCGTAGCGCCGCCGACCTTTTGGACCGGCCTGATCGACGACGTGCGGATCTACAGCCGTGCCGTGCATCCGTAAGGTGGCCTGGACCGGATCTCAAAGTAGAGTCGGTGAGAGTCGGTCGGTGCCAGGCAACGACTTTAGACTATTGGGCGGTGGGTCGGCATTCGGCGGCGAGGGCGGCAAGTTGCTGCTGGAGGCGGGGATTGTGGGCGAGTTCAGCCGCGAGTCGTTGCAGTTGTTTGCTGACGGCCCCGCCGCTGCCGATGTCCAAGACGCCCGCGATCTGCTGCTGCGTCAGACCGCCGTACTCCCGCAGCATCCGGGAGGCGATGGCCCGCGCGAAGGAATCCCGGCTCCGCCGCTGCAAGGCCGCCCGGTCCACCCCCAAGTGCCGGCAGACCAGCGCGAGAATCTCCTCCGTGGGCCGCCAGACGCCGCGACGCCGAAAGGAGGTGTCTTCCGCCGGCTCGGAGCCCCGCCGCAGGTTCTGGCAGAGCGATTGGACCTTCGCCCGGAACGCCACCGACCCGAGGCACGGCCCCGCACAATCCTTGGCCTCCAGGAAGGCCGCATTGATATCCTCGATACCGGACTCGACGAATCCCCGATAGGTCTCCCGCTGGGCGACCGGGTCCGCGGTCATCGTGGCCAAGACCGGCCCTACGTCCAGAAACGTCGGCGGCGCGACGCGCCCGAGATAGGCGAGGTAACTGCTCCACGGGTATTGGCGCAGCAACGCGATTCGCTCCGCCAGCGGCCGCGAACGAACGGCGGCGGTAAACACCGGATTCAGATGGACATAGCGGCTCAACCGCAGCATGTAGGCATCCGTCTCCACCAGCCAGGCCCGGTAGCGGCCCTGCATCACGTGCCCACTGTGCGTGTGCCGCCGGTTGAAATGGAGCGTATAGGTCGTTTGCAGCCGGTGCATGAACCGCCCGAGATTGGCGTGCGGGGTCTCGACCACCAGGTGGATGTGATTGCCCATCAGGCAGAACAGATACAGGCGCACGTCGAACTGCCGCACGCTGTCGCCGAGCACGTGCAGGAAATACTCGCAGTCGGCATCATCCTCGAAGATCGTCCGCCGATCGTTGCCTCGAGCCGTGACATGATACACGGCCCCTTCGTATTCGACCCGCTGTGGCCGCGCCATGGCCGAATCCTACGATTTCCCACCGCTCTTGGCAAGACTCACAACGCAATTCCAGGCACATTCTCCCCCTGTCCATGACCCTCTGCTTCGGCATCCCCCAACCCTTAAGTCCTTAAGTCGGTGCCAGGCACCGACTCCCCCCCGACTCCCCCCCATCGATGATATCCATCTGCACCCGGTGTCAACGCCGGGCCAATGAGGGTTACCCCAGTTGCTGCGCAGCAGATCTCAGGCACGGGAGAAACGGAGTCTCCCGTGCCTGAGATTCCGATCGACGATGGGCGGAACAACGGGCAAGCGCCGATCCTGCCGGTGGTGGACTTCCACGCCGACAAGAAGGTGGACCTGGTCGATCCGGTGATGCTGATCGACGCCTGGGGTAAAGTCGGTGCCAGGGTAAAGTCGGTGCCAGGCACGACTTTGCGCGACTTTACGACTTTGCCGACTTCACGTCCGCAAACCCTCAAGTTTTTAAGTCGGTGCCAGGCACCGACTCACTTGGCCGCAGGTGAGCGAGCAGCTTTTTCTCCCACCAGGCGAGGTATTCCTCGTCGGAGATGTCCGGCGACAGGCCTCTCTCTTCCATCCGTTGGCGGTATGACTCGGCCATGGCATTCTGGGCGGCGGCGATCGCTTTCGGGTCTTCGGGGACCTCGCCCTGATCACCGGTGGACTTGATCCAGGCGTCCAGCTTGCGGCTGTGCTCGCGGAGAACGCTGCGGAACTTGCGGTTGTCCGCCAGATTGTGCAACTCGTGGGGATCGCTCTGCAGGTCGTACAGCTCTTCCCTCGGCCGGGTGGCGGCCATGAACCGCGCCTGCGCGGGCGTGAGCTTGCCCTCTTTGTGCAGGACCTGCAGCACCGTCAGCGCCGGGTACTGGAGCTTCTTGTAGGCGTTGAACTGGGTGTAGGGCCGGTCGGGGTAGTAGTTGCGGATGTATTTGTAGCGCTTCGAGCGCACGCAGCGGATGCGGTCCACCGTCCCGTCGCAACGGTCCCGGGCCGCGAAGATGCAGTCGTGCTTCTTCTCGGCGCCGAGGAAGTTGCGTCCCTGCAAGTGCTTGGGGACCAAGACGCCGGCGGCCTGGAGGAAGGTCGGGGCGAAATCGATGCTGCTGACCAGATCGTCGACGACCGTGCCGGGCTGGATCTGTCCCGGCCAGCGGACGATCATCGGGACGCGAATCCCGCCCTCGTAGAGCCACTGCTTGCTCCAGACGTGGGAGCCGCCGTTGTCGGCGAAGTACATGACGATGGTGTTGTTGGCCAGGCCCTCCTTTTCCAGCCACTGCAGCGCGACGCCGATCTCGGTGTCGAGGACCTGCATCGCCTCCAGGTAATCCGCCCAGTCCCGCCGGACGACCGGGTGATCCGGATAGCAGGGGGGCAGCTCCACCTGGACCGGGTCGATGGGGTTTTTCGGGTCCCGCTTGTACTGCCGGTGCGTCATGTTGAAGTTGATCTGGGCGAAGAAGGGCTGGCCCGGCCGCCGTTGCGACCAGTCGGTGCCGTCAAAGACGGTGACATTGGGGGTGAAGTTCCAGTCGGTCTTGCCCGGCTGCTTGTAGTTGAGGCCGGCACAGTTGCAGGTATAGTAGCCCGTCCGGCGGAAGTACTCCGTGAGGACGGCCAAGGGGGGACGCAGGGCGTAGGCGTTGGTGCGATGGCTGCGATGATGATGGGCGCCGATGCTCGTCTGGTGCATGCCCGTCATGAACGCGGAACGAGAAGCGGAGCAGACCGGAGCGGTGACGTAGGCGTTGGTGTACCGCGCGCCTTCCCGGGCCAGCCGGTCGAGGTTGGGGGTCTTGACGAGCGGGTGGCCGTAGCAGGCGAGGTCGGGAGAGGTGTCCTCCGAGATCAGCCAGAGGATGTTGGGCCGGTTCTGGAGCTGCACCAGCCGCTTCAGGGCGGCCGAGCGGGAGGCTTGCTTGGGATCGGGCGAGGAGCAGCCGGCCAGGAATGTCGCGGCGGTTCCACCGCCGAGCGTTTTCAGAAAGTCACGGCGTTTCATACCTTTGTATCCTTACATAGGCGATCCACAATTTACCCGCACCGCAGCATGGCCGCGAGTTTCCACGGGTGGCCGGGCCATCCGGG
>VGYL01000389.1 GCA_016872975.1 Planctomycetota bacterium | reverse complement strand
ATGGTGGCGTAGATTCTCTCGGCCCGCTTCTGCATGTTGGGGGCGTCTGCACCGTAGCCTGCGGCGGCCAGCAGGTTCGCGGCGGCCGCCAGCCAGCAGGTCGGGTCATAGCCGGCTGCGCTGCATTTGTCTGGGGGATCTTGGCCGGAGAGAAACGGTTTATCCACGTCCGGCGGAGGATTCACGACCAGGTCGCCCCACGCCTTGGCCGGGGCCAGGCTGCCGGCAAGAGCGATACTCCACAGCCAGATGGATACAGCACCTCGCATCTTATTGTGCATCTTCATGTCAGGTCTCCTTGCTCGTGTCTGGTCCCGCGCGTTCACGGTGCGACGGTCCCGGAGCCTGCGCGGAGACTCCGGGGTCCTGTTGGGACGTCCTTGGAACCGAGATCAAGCCGCCCCGGACCGTCTCTGTTTTCCAGGTTCCTGCGCGTCACCACAACGCCGCATTTGCATCCGTTCTCATGTGAGAATCCCGGCTTGGCCGGCGGCGGGAAAACACCATGAAGCGCGTGGCAGAAGCCGGCCGTAAACTGTGCCCTTCGTCTCAAAGATGCCATGTCCAGAATTGCTGAAGGTGCTGTAGGTGGGATGTTACGGCGCTTGGGACCGCGCTGTCAATCGTCAAGATCGTGGAATGTCCGGGAAATGTGCGTCGCTGGCGGATTCGGGCGGAGGAAGGGCAGAGGAGAGACCCGTGTTTCCTTCATCATCCTTCGCCAATTCTCAAGACGGCGGCGCCCTGGGTTTTGCCCTCTTTGACCAGTTGCAGGGCTTCGTTGGCCTGCTCCAGGGGGAATTCCTGGACCTGGGGGCGGATGGGGATCTCGGCGGCCAGGGGCAGGAACTCGCGGGCGTCGCGGCGGGTCACGTTGGCGGTGCTCTTGATCTCCTTCTCCCGCCACAGGTGCGTCGCGTAGTCCAGGCGCAGCAGGGCGTCCTTGTCCCGATCCTCCTTGCGGATGGCGTTGATAACGAGCCGGCCCGCGGGCGCCAGGACCCGCATCGCCTCCACGATGGGACTCCAGACGGGCGTGAAGTCGATGGCGGCGTGGAGTGGGGCAGGGGGATCTTCCCCGGTGGCGCCGGCCCAGGCGGCGCCGAGCTGCCTGGCCATCTCCTGGTGTTCCGTCTGGCCGGGCCGGGTGAAAACGAACACGCGGGCACGCGGGAACTTGTGCCGGACGACTTGAATGGTGATATGAGCCGAGGCGCCGAAGCCGAAGAGGCCCAGGATCCGGCCGTCTTGGAGATTCGTCAGGCGCAGGGCCCGGTAACCGATCACACCGGCACAAAGCAATGGGGCCGCCTGCGCATCGGTGAACTGCGAGGGAATCGGATAGACGGACTCCTGCGGCACGACGATAAATTCGGCGTAGCCGCCGTCGGCATCGCAGCCGGTCCCCCGGAACCGGACGCAGAGGTTCTCGTAGCCCGCCCGGCAGAACTCGCATGTCCCATCGGCCGAGTAGATCCACGCAACGCCGACGCGGTCGCCCGGTTGGAAGCGGGTCGCCCCCGGTCCCAAGGCCTCCACCCGTCCGACGATCTGATGGCCCGGAATCACGGGAAGCCGCGCGGCCAGCCGGCCCTCCGCCTCGTCGAGATCGGTATGGCAGACTCCGCAGACCGTGATTCGCACCCGCACCTCGCCCGCGCCCGGCTCGGGCGCAGGGACTTCTTTCAACTCCAGCGGCCGAGCGGCAATCGGACCCGTGCGTGTCAGTACCATCGCGTTCACGGCAAAGCCCTCCTTGTACGCAGCACCATCCCATTATGCGGACACCGCGTCAGGGCCGTCAAGCATCAGGTTTCTGCCGACCGGCCTGGACTTCCCCTTGGTATCCGGACACCCGATGTGCTATCATCCACGAGTCGTGTCCCGGCCCTGAGCCGACTGCTATGCCGCCAAGGTGAAATGAGTGAGGTGGACCACGGATGAAAGCGGCCGGCAGTCCGAACAAAGCATGCCAGCGACGCACATTTCTGAAGTTCCTGGGCCAGGCGGCGGCGTCTTTGGCCCTGAGCCCGTCCGTGGGCGGAGGGCAGAGCAGATACGCTGTAAACAGGTGTCCGATGTACTCAGAGTGTGGTTATGGAGGTGCTCATGAGGTTTGATGAGGCGGATGTCTCCCGTCGTACGTTCCTGGCAGGGGGCGCTTTGACCTTGGCCGGAGCGGCGGGCAGCCAGGATGAGGCGGCCCGCGCCTCGGCGCGGGTGTCCTTCACCCGGCACGCCGTGGCGGAGAAAGGCGAAGGCTGTCTGCGCGTGGCGGCCTGCCAGATTCTGACCGGGCCCGACGTCGGTCAGAGCACAGAGAAGGTTCTGCAGTGGATCGAAAAAGCGGCCGCCGATGCGGTCGACGTAATTGCCTTTCCCGAGGCCTGTCTGTGCGGCTATGCCGGCGGGGACTACTGGAAATCCGCGCGGCCGGAGGATTTTCAGCAAGGCGAAGCGCGGGTCATCGAGGCGGCGCAGCGGCTCAATATCGCGGTGGTCCTGGGCACGGTCCATTGGGAAGGCGAGAAGCTCTTCAACGACCTGCTGGTGATCGACAAAGGCGGCGTCGTCCGCGGCCGCTACTCCAAGACGCATCTGGCGGAATCGTGGCCGACGCCGGGACGGGTCCTGCCGGTTTACGGCGTGGCGGGGGTGAAATCCTGTTTCATCATCTGCCACGATGTGCGCTATCCGGAGTTGGTCCGTTTGCCCGCCATCGCCGGGGCGCAGATCTGCTACTTCTGCAGCCATGAGAGCGGGTTGCGGCAGGAGTACAAACTGTCGGCCTACCAAGCCATGCCCATCGCCCGGGCCACGGAGAACGGCATCTTCTGCGTCATGGCCAACGCGCCGGCGCATCCGCAGACGCTGGCGGGCTCGCACGGCAACAGCAAGATCATTCATCCGGACGGCAACGTGCTGGTGGAGGCGGGCTATTTCGAGGAGCGGCTCGTGACCGCGACTCTGCGTCTGGCGGAAGCGTCCCGCGCCGTGGCCCGGCGGGCCGTGAAGGACGAGACTATTCTCCGCGCATGGATGGAAAGCGGGGTCCAGCTCGTCCAGATGCCAGAGTGAGAGGGGAGGCTCCCCCGCTACGAGGCTTGTTGCGGCAGCGCTTCCAACGCGGGTTGTACCGGGCGGCGCAGGGCGAGGAGGACCGCTACGATCGTCAGGAAAGCCAGGCCCAGGCTCCAGAGAGGACGCAGGCCGAAGGCGCTGGGCGTGTAGGCGAAGGCGAGGGCGACGGCGGCGACGAAGAGGCTGTAGGGCAGTTGGGTGCGCGTGTGCAGAACGAGGTCACAGGAGGTGGCCGTGGCGCTGAGGATCGTAGTGTCGGAGATGGGGGAGCAGTGGTCGCCGAAGATGGCCCCGTCCAGGACAGCGCCCAGGCTGATCATGGTGGTCAGGCCGTAGGTGTTGCCGTCCAACGCATAGGCGATGGGGATGGCGGTCGGGATCAGGATCGCCATGGTGCCGTAGCTGGTGCCGATGGCGAAAGAGACGATGCAGGCGACCGCAAACAGCAGCGGCGGGAAGCACCAGGGCAGGATCCGGTCGGCCAATAGTCCGGTCAGAAACCGGCCCGTCCCCAGATCGTCGCAGCAGCTCTTGAGGGACCAGGCGAGCAGCAGAATCACGGCGGGCAGGGCCGCGCGGCGCAGGCCCCGATAGAGGCAGCCGGGCACCGCCGACCACGCCAGCGAGCCGCTGCGACGGCCGCACAGAATGGCGATCGTTACTCCAAAGAGGGCCGCCGACAGCAGCATGTGCGAAGAATGGGAAGCGGCACTGATGACTTCCCGCCAGTAGGTAGGGCTCAGCAGCAGGGCGGCGCCGGTCAGCCTGGCCGGACCGCCGCCGTCGAGCCACAGGCCCGTCAGATGGAACAAGACGAGCCCGGCCAGCGGCAGCAGGGCGGTCCTCGCGCGCCGCGTGGCCCGTGGCTCGTGGCCCGGGTCGCAAGTCACGGGACACGGGTCACGATCCCCCTCGCCTTGGCGGGCCTGCTCCTCGGCCTCGCGCATCGGACCGAAATCCCGGCCCAGCAGAATGTGCGCGTACATGAAGCCGAGCATCAGGAGACAGTAGAACCGGTAGCTCAGGGCATCGAAGAACATGGCGTAGCCGGTCTTGCCGAGACCGAGCTGCTGGCTGACGCCGGTGAACAGCGAGGTCTCATAGGCGATCCACGTGCTGACCACGGCCAAGCCCGCAATGGGGGCGGCGGTGGCATCGACGAGGAAGGCCAGCTTGGCCCGGCTGACGCGGAAGCGGTCCGCGATCGGTTGCATCATGGAACCGCTGATGATCGCGCTGGCGTAGTCGTCGATGAAGCAGGCGACGCCCATCGTGGCGGTGGCCAGTTGGGCGGACTTGCCGGTGCGGACGCGTTTCAGGAGCCAGGTCATCACGCCGCGGAAGCCGCCGCCGGCAATGATCAACTCGACCATCGCGAAGACCGGCGGGAGAAACGACAGGGTCAGCAGGTTGCTCCGGTTCGTGGCGGTGGCGCCGACGAGGGTGAAGACCGACCTGGCCCCGGCGCCCCAGGCGTCCAGGCTCATCGGGTCCGCGGGCACGAAGCCCAACAGCGCCCCGACCACGATGGCCGCGCCCAGGCTGCGAATGACGTTGCGGGTCAGAAAGGCCAGGACAATCGCCAGGGCCGGCGGCACGATGCTGTACCAGGGGCTCGCAGGCGACGTGTCCGCCGTGCCGGCCAACCAGGCGGCCGACCCGCACAGGGCCGCGAAGACCGCTGCCGCGATCAGTATCTTCTGTGTACGACCTGCTGCTTTCAATCCGTTACCGCGTCAGAGCCTCCACGGACCATCTGTGCCGGACCCGAGCCCGGCGCACGACACGGATTGTCCCGGATACCGCGCAGAAATCAAGAACAAATCGGGCAACTCCCAGGGCGAACGCAAAGTCGCAAAACATGGTTGGGTGGCAGCGGCAAGCGGAGTCTTCGGAGCTTGCCGATGGTTCAGCCCATCCGCCATCGGCAAGGCCTGCGCAAAGCCTACGGCCTTGCCGCTGCCACCCGTCGTATGCGACTACGCCTTGTGGGAGGCAGATGGCACCGGGTCAAAGGCCCCGGTTTGTAGTGTGCTCGTAAGAGCACAGAGCGGACGGCGCTCAGCGGTAGGCGAGGACGTCCGGCGGTTGGTCCCGGGAGCCCGAGGCCCCGAATTGGGACAGGGAGTTGTCGCGGGTGATCTCGAAGGCGATGACATGACGGCGGGCGTCCGGGCCCGAGCCGCTCACCGGTGCGTGGAACAGGAGTACCCGGTTCTCGGGATAGCGACTCTCATAGAAGATCCGCGATTCCACCAGCTTCTGGCCTTGCGGCCCGCGGTGATCGACGATGTAGTCGAACCGGACCTCCAGCCGCCCGCTGCGGTCGCGGGCTCCCATGCTGCCGGCGCCGCCGCCGCCATACATGGAGTCCGCGGTGACGCCGACCAGCGAGGGCGAATAGACCCAGGTGTCCGTCGCGGCGGGCCAGTCGTTAATGACCCGGGTGCTCTCCGCCAGCAGCCGGGGTTTGGCGCCGTTATAGCGGAGCATGGCGTTGAGATCGTTGGGAGTCACCACGGAAAGAGAATACGCGGACTCGGGCAGCTTGCGGGCATAGTCGTCGGGCATGTGCAGCCGCAGAACCGACGTCGACACCTCGAACACCTTGCGCTGGACGCGCACCGGCGTACCCTGGCTCTCACAGCCGGCGCCAAGGACCCATAACAATGGAAGCAAAATTATCGGTGCGGCCTTTTTCATCCCAATCCTCTACTTGCGTTACCGTCGGTGAGGGCGAATCGCCAGCCGACCGCCCTCACCCATATCGGCAGGATCGCAGCATCGCATGAGTCGGCCAGATCCGGATTACCGACCAGGCGGGCGATGAAGTACCGCAGCGGCCGCTGGTACCGATCGATCAGCTCGGCAAACGCCTACCGGTCCCGCAGTTGACAGCGCAGGATCAGGATTTGGTCAACGAATTCCTGCGTCGGTTTCATAGAGCACCTGGAACGCCACTCACCATACACAGATGCGCCCCCAAACGGAAAGTTCACGCCGGAAAAAAATGTGGCGGCAGCAAAGGCGAGGCCGGGTGCAGACAGGGAGAATGGCACGGGGGTAGAGAACCGGCGGCTTACCTGATGAGTGTTGATGAACAAGATCGGCAATCGATCTCCGTGTTGGGAGTTCCGCCTTCAGGCGGGTCTGAAAGTCTTCCGGCGCAGCCGGCTCCATCTTCTATGAAAACACGGAGAAGGAGGAAGAGCGGACTGTTGGACCCGCCTAATGAACTTTGACGGACAAAACCGGTAATCGCGCCGCACCCGTCGTTTCGCCGATGTGCCTCGCGCCAGGCAACGTGTGGT
>VGYL01000388.1 GCA_016872975.1 Planctomycetota bacterium | reverse complement strand
CGCCTGATCCTGCGGACGCACGGGAATGGGCGCGCCGCGCACTTGCATGGGCACCGCATAGAGCGACGTGCGGGCGGTGATGTAGAGGGTCCGGAGGTCCCGGCCGCCGAAGGTCAGGTTGGCCGGCTGCTCGGGGATCTGGATCTCCTCGATCCGCTTGCCTTTCGGGTTGTAGACGGCGACCACCTTGGTCGTCAGGTAGAGATTGCCCCGGTTGTCGAGGGCCAGGCCGTCCGATCCTTCCGGGGCGAAGAGTTGCTTGTCGGACAGCGTGCCGTCGGCATTGACCTTGTAGACGAAGGTCTGTCCGGCCCCGTGGTCGGCGATATAGAGGGTCTGGCCGTCTGGAGTCCCGATCACGCCGTTCGGGCGGACCAGGTCGCTCGTGACGCGGATCAGCCTCTTGCGGTCGGGCGCCAGGTAGTACACGTGCTCGCCGTCCTGCTCCATCCCCTCCCGGCTGCCGTAGCGCGGGTCGGTGAAGTACACGCCGCCTCGGGGATCGATCCAGAGGTCATTGGGGCTGTTGAACCGCTTGCCCTCGTACCGGTCCGCCAGCACGGTGATTTGGCCCTGGGGCGAGATGGACACAAGCTGCCGGGCGCCGCCCTGGCAGGCGAGCAGATGGCCGTTCCCGTCGAAGTACAGCCCGTTGGCCCCGCCGGAGTTCTCCAGGAAGGTGCTGAGCGTGCCTTCCTGGACCGACCATTTGAGGATGCGATTGTTCGGGATATCGGTGAAGTAGATATCCCCCCGGGCATCCGCGGCGGGTCCCTCGGTGAACTTGAAGTCGCCCGCGAGTTTCTTGACCTCCGCCCCGGCGGCCTTCAGCCCCTTGGCCTTGGTCGCCTCCTTCTTGGCCGCTTTTTCTTTCGTGACACGCTCCTGGGCCACGCCCATGGCGCCGAACACCAGGACCACCAACAACGAGATGGCACACCCGCTCCTGTTCATACCTGTTCCTTTCTCTTCGATAAACGGTCACAATGGTTTTACCGGTCTGTGTTCCCGGCTTCATCCAGCTTACGGTTCAGATCGTCGGGCGCGAATCCCTCGGCCGTGACGACATGGCCGGCGTCGGTCAGGATCAGCCAAGGCAGTGATTTGACGGACCAGGTGGCGAGCACCTCGTCCTTGTCGCCCTGAATCATGCCGACGGGGAATGGGATCTTGCTGTCGGCCGCCCATTTTCGCACCGTGGCATCGTCAGCTTTTGAGACGTGCACGACGGCGATGAGCACGTTCCTTTCTTTCAAGGCCTCCGCTTGTTTCGCCAGTTGCAGAACCTGATTCCGCGACGGCCGTTGCTCCCAGTCGAAGAAGCACACGAGCACCCGCTTGCCTTTCCTCTGCTCGGGGGTCAGGTCGATCTTGATCCCTTCGAAGCCGGGCAGAGGTCTGCCGGCCAGCGGCGGCGCATTCGCCGCGTCGGGCTTGAGGATCAGATCGACTTCCTTGAGCGTCTGCCCGTCGTCGAACGCGACCGTTTCGGAGGCGGCGCCGTGCGAGAGCTTCCACGTGCGCGGGATGTACACGTCGTTGTTGTGGTCGGTCCGCATTGTGGTGCTGACGTGCTCGAAGCGGAAGCGTCCCTCGGCATCGGTGGTCAGGGTCCGGTCGCGGTCGAAGCCCAGGTGGGAGAACGATGCGCGACTGGTCTGCTCGATTTTCACTTCGGCGTCGGTTTGGGCGTGGAGGCGGTCGGGTTGGCCGTCGCCGTAACCGGAGACGGTGAGACTGGCGTTGGCCACCGGGCGGTCCTCCAGATCCACGACTTGTCCGGACACCGCGAGGTTGGCAAGCGGGAGCGTGAAGACGCCGACATCGAGCCGGTCCTTGACGGCATCATCGGCCTGGACCTGCTCGCTTCGTGTGCTGCCGTATCCATCGGCGGAGGCATAGATGCTGTACTTGCGTCCCGCGGGCGCGGCCCGGACTTCAAAGTTTCCGCTGCCGTCCGTCGGCACTTGCCCACCGGTCAAAGACGAGCCCCAATTGCTCATGTTCAACATGGGCATTATGCGTGCTCCGGCCAGTCCTTTGCCGTCCGGGTCGACCACGCGGCCGGCGAGCACCACGCCCGGTTCCAGCTTCACGTCCAGGGTGCTCGCGCCTTCCCCGATCTCGACGGCTGCCACGAGGTTGCGCTGCTCGTGCCGGGCCAGAAGGCAGAAGGTGGTCCGATCCGCGGGCCAGCCGCCCCGGTCCCAGACGATCTCAAACCGGCCGTCGGCGTCCGCGAAGGTATCCTGGTAGCCGGCGGGCATGAGTCGGACGCGAGCGCCCGCCACCGGCGCCCCGTCCGGATCGCGCACGATGCCGCGGATCCTGGGCGCCTCGGTCAGGGCCGCCGTGATGCGCTTCGTCGCTCCTTCCTCGATCGTGACGGTCTGGGGCTGCTGGGTGTAGCTATACCCTTGCTTGGTGGGGCCGTGCACCTGGTACGTGCCGGGCGCCAGGCGGAGACGGGCGATGCCCTCGGCATCCGTCGCGCCGTGGGTCCATTGCCCACCGTGCGCGGCGCGGGCACTGACGCTCGCCTTTTCCACCGGCTGGTTGGTTGCCGCTTCGGTGACGACGACCTCCAGAATGCCGCCCGGACTGACTTCGATCCGCACGCCGGTCACGGCTTGCCCGGACGGCACGGCCACGGGCACCGGCGCCGCCACCCACTGGGCCATTTCGTCCCTGGGTGTTGCAAGCTGCAGGGAATAGTCTCCGCCCGGCAGAGCGGGGATGGTGAACGTACCATCGGTGTTGACCCGAACCGGATCGTGCCCATCGAGCAGGCGGTTGCCGGCATAGGTCACCAGGAGCGTGAGCCCCGCGACGGGTTGGCCGGTCGGCTTCTGGACGACATTTCCTTCGATTCTCGTCTCCGCCGGTTGGGTAAGACGGACATCCGTCTGCCCTACGCGGTAGCTCAGAGACTGACCGGCATAGGCCCTGGGAGCATACGTGCAGAGGGTGGCCCGGCCGGGCTTTTTGACGAGCAGCTCGGCCGTGGCTTCTTCCGGCAGATTCGGGAACGCGAACCGCCCGGCGGGGTCCGTGCGGGTCGTCAGCAGTTGCGGAGCCAGGTGCATGCCCAAGCCCTGTTGTCGCATGACGTCGCCGATTTGCAGGATGTAGACGCTGACCGAGGCGTCCGGGACGGGCCGGCCGGTTTCATCGACGACGACGCCGGCCAGCGGCCTGGCTTCGCCCAGGGTCAGATCCCGTTGCTTGTCCTGCCGCATGTCCCACGAATCGAAGCCGATCGCCAGACCCGCCTTCGCGGCCACGACATACCCGGAGCGATGGCTCTCGCTCTCGGCGGGTACGGCGAAGGAAAACGAGCCGTCGGCCCGGACCGCGGCCTCGGCGGCCAGGGTCGTCTCGTACAAATGCGGCGCCCCGCCGTACGTCTCCTGGTACAGTCGGACCTTCACGCCTTCGAGGGGCTGACCGGCGGCATCCAGGACCCGGCCCGTGTAAGTCACCTGCCGGGCCGGTGCCGCCCCGACGCCCTGGCTTCCTTCCGCCGCCAGAACCGTGAGAACCGCCACCACACCCACAACCGCCATTCCGGTGCTTCGCTTCATCGTGCTTCTCCTCTGACCGCTCGTTGGTTATCCCATTTCCTGGCTTCGTCCCGCCATGTTGCCGACGCGAGACACATTGTGCCTACGGGGTACCTCCTGCATTTCCCCCAAGAGTCTACCGGCCCGCCCATCCCGGTGCAAGTCTGCGAAAATCAGCTTTGTCTCGCACGCTGGCTCCTGCCGCAGGCAAAAGGGGTTGAACTCTCTGGCTCGCGTGACGGTACCAATAGGGTGCTCCCCGTGCAGGTGGGGAGCCCGCAAGGAAGGGGATCGGCATGAAAAGACACGTGGTATTCGGGACGGGCATGATTGCAGCCACTTGCCTCGGAATCCTGATGCTCTGCGCAGACGGTCCGTCGCGCGCCGGGGCGCAGGATTTGCCGGCCGAAGAAGTCGTTGCGGTTGACTACGGCTCGGGACAGACGTTCTATCCGGGGCCGGGATTCAGTCCGCACGCCATCATCGTCAAGTTCGATTCCCATGTGCCCCAGGCGGAGCGCCTGCGGATTGCGCAGGAACGCCGCTGCTGGATTGCCGGCTCCTGCGCGATCGGGGATTTCCACCTGCTGGGGATTCCGCAGAGCGCGGACCCCGAGCAGATGGTGGAGGTCTTCGCGCAGCACGAGAGCGTCGAGTATGCCGAGCTCGACTACTACGTCCGCGTGTCGTTCGTGCCCGACGACCGGTTGTACCCCTACCAGTGGAATCTCAACAACGCCGCCAAGACCGACATCCGCATGCAGGCCGCCTGGGAGATCGAGACCGGAGATCCCAATGTGATTGTCGCCGTGATTGATACGGGCGTGGCGTATGAGGACTTCGACAAGTATCGGCAGGCCCCCGATCTGGCAAAGACGCGGTTTGTCCCCGGTTATGACTTCGTCCACGACGACGACCACCCGAATGACGACCACGGGCACGGGACGCACGTGGCCGGCACGATCGCCCAGAGCACCAATAACCGCATCGGCGTGGCCGGGGTGGCCTTCAACTGCTCGATCATGCCGATCAAGGCCATGGATGAGCAGGGGATCGGCGACCAGTTCCTCGTCGCGCGGGCCATCCTGTTCGCGGTCGCGCACGGAGCCCGCGTCATCAATCTGAGCGCCGGCAGTCCGCAGTCCTCGAATACGCTCCGCCAGGCCGTGCGGACCGCGTACGAGCGCGGCGTGACCGTGGTGGCGGCCGCCGGCAATGACTTCACCACCGGCAATCGGCCCTCCTATCCGGCGGCGGAGAAGGACTTCTGCATCGGTGTCGGCGCCGTCCGGTTCGACCTGAAACGGTCGCCTTATTCGAATACCGGCTCGTACGTGTCCATCGTCGCGCCCGGCGGCGATCTGGGGGTGGATCAAAATCTGGACGGGTATCCCGACGGGATCCTTCAGCAGGCGTTCCGGTCGGACCCGAACGAGTTCGCCTATTGGTTCTTCCAGGGCACCTCCATGGCGGCGCCCCACGTCAGCGGCGTGGCGGCCCTGCTGGCATCCCGGGGCGTGACCGAGCCCGACAAGATCCGGGAGGCCATCGAGCGCACGGCGCGCGATCTGGGGCCGCGCGGCCGGGACAACGAGTACGGGTGGGGCATGCTCGATGCCCAGGCGGCCCTGTCCTACTGGATGCCGGACGACCGTAACGGCAGCAGGGCGGTGGAGGCCCGCGCTCCGGCGGTCCGGTCGGCGGCCACGCCGTAAGAGGGGAGTGAGAAGCCCCTCCCTGTCCGGGTGGCAGCGTCAAGCGAAGCTTGGCGATGGCCAGGGAATTGCAGGTGGGCATCGTGGCGTCCCGCTGTTCGCCTTCTGGCTGTTCCAGGCCGCGTTCTGCGGGGCGGCCGCGACGATTGTCGCCGGCGGCGTCGCCGAGCGGATGAAGTTCTCCGCGTACCTGATCTATTCCTTCCTGATCTCGGCCCTCATCTACCCGATCGTCGGCCACTGGGTCTGGGGCGGCGGCTGGCTATCCGGGATCGGCTTCGCCGACTTTGCCGGCTCGACGGTCGTGCATACGGTGGGCGGGTTCGCGGCCCTGGTGGGCACGATCATGCTCGGGCCCCGCGAGGGCAAATACGGCCCGGATGGCAAGCCCAACGTGCTGGCCGGCCACAGCATTCCGCTGGCCTCGCTGGGTGTGTTCATTCTGTGGTTTGGCTGGTTCGGCTTCAACGCCGGCTCGACGCTTGCGGTCGATGACGGCCAGCTCATCGGACGCGTCGCGATGAATACGAACATTGCCGCGGCGCTGGGCGGGCTCGTCGCCATGCTGACGGTCTGGCGGATGGTGGGCCAGCCGGACCTGTCCATGGCGATGAACGGCGCCCTGGCCGGGCTCGTGGGGATTACCGCCCCCTGTGCCTACGTGGAGCCGTGGGCAGCCGCCGTCATCGGGGCGATCGCCGGCTTTCTCGTCGTTCGCGGCGTGGCGCTGCTCGATCGGCTGCAGATCGACGATCCCGTCGGCGCGGTCCCCGTCCACGGCCTGTGCGGCGTCTGGGGCACACTGGCCGTGGGCATTTTCGGCAAGAGTGCGCTGGGTCTTGCCCATGACGGCCTGATCTACAGTGGCAACCCGATGCAGCTTGGCATCCAGGTGGTGGGCAGTCTCAGCGCCCTGCTGTTCGTGGTCGCGACCATGTGGGGCATCTTCAAACTTATCGACCTGGTGGTCGGACTGCGGGTCGAACGCGACGAGGAGCTGCGCGGGCTCGACATCGGCGAGCACGGCATGGAAGCCTATGGCGGATTCCAGATCTTCACAACGAGTTAATCGCGGGGAGGGTGCCAACCGCCCCTTCTATAGAGTCTTTGTCAG
>VGYL01000387.1 GCA_016872975.1 Planctomycetota bacterium | reverse complement strand
TGGCACGGCAGAAGGCGACCGGCAACACAGACGAAGATGAAGGGGTGAACCATGAAACGCAGCCAGACCGAAACGAAAGGCACGAGGGACATCACGGGCAAGGGACATCCGCGCCGCGCGCGCGGCATCGCCTTGCCGTGGACGGCCCTGGTGCTGCTGATGATGCTCTTGATGACCGGGCTGAGCATCGACTGGGGCAAGATTGCCTTCAACGTGCACGAGCTCCAGAATGCGGCGGATGCGGCGGCACTGGCGGGCGCCCAGTGGGTGAGAATCGACCAGGCGGTCGCACGGGAACGGGCCCAGCAGCTCGGGGGGGCCAACGACACCGAGAAACTGCCGGTCCAGCTCGATCTCAATGACGAGGAGAACCTGCCGGATGGTGACATCGTGCTGGGCCGGTATGACCGGGACCTGCGGACGTTCACCCCGACGGAGGATGCGCCGAACGCCGTGCAGGTCAATGCGCACCGGACGACGCAGCGGCACGGTCCGCTCGCCATGCTCTTCGGACCGCTCGCGGGCGTGCACACCGCCGACGCCCAACGCCGCGCAACCGCCCTTTGTACCGGCTTCACCGGCGCCGGCCTTATCATCCTGGCCCGGAATCCCGGCGAGTTTCCCAAGAACATTACGGACGCCCTGACCATCGCCGGCAGTATGACCCTAGACATCCAGGGCGGGACGATCCACGTCAACTCCGACAGAAACTCGGTCAAGTTCAATTCCGTACCGACGTTCATGCAGTGCGAGGCACTGGACGTGGGCGCCCCCTCCGGGGACATCCATTTCGGCGCGGTCAATCCGACGACACTGCCGTTCCATATTCATTACCGCCGGCCACCGGTGGCGGACCCGCTGAAGGACCTGTGGCCGCCCGATTACTCCGATGAGTCGATGTGGCCGGATCTGACGCCGGGTGGGAAGGCCTACAGCATCACGGGCGGCACGGTGACCCTGCAGCCGGGGTACTACTCGGAGGGTATCAGCATCAGCACCGGCGCCAATGTGACATTCAGCCCCGGCATCTACGTCCTGGGCCACCAAAAGACGAAGCAGGGTTCCAAGCTGGGCCTGGAGATCAACGGAGGCAACGTCACGGCCCACGGCGCCATGTTCTATATCGCGGGCGGCGAAGTCAGTCTGACCGGCGGCGCTATCGACATGCTGCCGCCCGGGGCGGACGGCACGGTGCCCCCGGCGGACCAGGAGCAAGCCAAGCTGTGGGCGTACTATAAAGACGTGACGATCTTTCAGTCGAGGGACAATCCCGACAACCCGGCGACGGTCAAGGGCAACGCCAACTTCAATATCGGCGGCATCCTGTACTTTCCGAAGAACCACGTGAGCCTCAGCGGCACCTCGGCGAATCCGTTTCGGCCGGGCGATCAGCTCATCTGCAACACGATGGAGATCAGCGGCACCGGCAGCCTGGAAATCCAGTATAAAGGGCGCGACGCCCTGATGGGCTTCATGTCGGTGCTTGTGCACACGGCCAAGCCCGTCGAATGAGCGGCCAAGCTTGTGCTGGGAAGGGGAGGACGACTATGCTGAAGAAATTCACACTTCTGCGGTCGCAGCGGACGCGCGTGTTCGAATTGTTGCAGGAGGCGGAGCTGGAGCCGGCGGAGTTCTCCTGGGCGAAGGAGGAAATCGCGGGCGATATCCAGGTCTCCCGTTTGAACCATCGGGACGGGATGGTGAACGAGCCGATTCCGGCGTGCGAGGCGGACGATATCGGGCGCGTCCTGATCCGCCTGAGCGAGCGGGTCGGGCAGGAGCTCAAGCTCGACGGCGAGGCGGTCGCCCTGCTGTGCGGCAAGTTCGCGTACCTGGCCGAGTCGGCCCGGCGGCAGCGGTGCCGCGACTGGCTGTATACGGCCGCCGGGGTCTGCGCGACGACCGCGATGTCGTTGTCCCTGTCGCCGCCGGGGACCACGGCCCTGTGGGGCCTGCTCCAGAGCGAGGTCCGCCGCGTCCTGCACCCGACCGCCGTGCCCCCCGAGGCCCGGGCGGATCGGTGAGAGAAGCTCCGGGAAGCCCCGTGCGGCCTCGCCCGCAACCAGACCCAAGAAATCCACCGATTGCCCAGCCCGGCCTGCGGCCGGAACCACGAGATTCTGAACCACGGAGGTCACGGAGAACGAGGGGATTGCCCCTCGGCAGACGGTGCCAACTCCGTGGCCCTCCACGTATTTTCCACGCTGTGCCTTTGGTTCTGTCTCCGTGATCTCCGTGCCCTCCGTGGTTCAGAACAAGCAGGTTGGTAGTGCTGCCGTGAGGCAGTAGAAAACAGTCCGTCCTTCCGCTCACCTTTCGGAGTTGAAAGAAAGGAAAACAGGGGAAAAGAAGATGGGAGCGGAAGGGAGGACGTATTCCGGAAAGCAAAGCTCCGGTGCAGGTTCTCTTCCAAGAGTCTCTGGAAGAGGCGGTTCAGGGGGGTGACGACGTGGTACTTTGACAATGCGAGTGCTTAACTTCGTGCGGACGCGGCGGTCCGTTCGGGAGTAAGAACTTCGGGAGGCCCTTGCGTGCCCGGAAAAAAGCGCACGGAGGAACCGGGCACAGGCGGAGGAGAATTGAATCAGGAAAGCGAAGCTCGGACGAGAGTCTCGCGGGATTGCGGCGGGGTGGCTGCATTCGGGAGACCTGAGAGAGGCTCCGCCTCCGCCAGGTGATGAGACTCCGCTCGAAGAGCATCCGACGATCGGCCGTCTTCGAGAGGGTTTCGGCCGATGAACCGCAGGCAGTTAGTCTACGACCGGACCGAGTGAGGCTCCGCCTCTCGCAGGTCCGTAGCAACCTGGGCGTTGTGGGCGAGAGCGGACGATGGTTCACTCTCCTGAACCGCCCTTGTGCGTACCATAGGGGCGAGGCATGGGCCCCCAAACGCGATGAATCGCGTTTGGGGACCCCACCCTGGATCCGGTGGGTTTCCTTCTCCTGCCCGCCGCGAAGCGGGTTCGATGGGCCGTCCTCCGTCTTCCGTTCCCCGTCCTCTGTCCTGCGGAGCTTGGCGCTCTTTGCGTCTTGGCGTGAGAGCAGACTTTGGTTGCCGCCGCAGCGAGCAGCGTGGGCAAAATGAATTTTGCCCACCTTACCGGCTCTTCGGTTCTCTTGCGGGCACGAGGGGGCAAAACCGCGTTTTCGGGGTCGCCAGTTCAGACCGCCAAGCAAACCGCCGTCACATCGCCATGTCTGTGATTTGGCGGTCTGAATATCTGGCCCGAAAACGCTGCTGCAAGACATCGCCGTGGGGGCTCTTGGCGGTCTGAATTTTTCGCTCAGAAACGCCGGTTGAAGATCGGCTCGCGGCTTCAGTACCGGAACATCGCCGCCACCGGGCCCTGGGCGCGCATTTCGTCCGGGGCGAGTGCGTAGATCATCCCCTTGTTCTCCAGGACGCACACGGTGGCCAGGTCGAGCAGGTCCACGTCCCCGTTGGCCGGCGGCCGGGAGGATCTCCTCGATCCGGGCGGAGGTCTTGCCGGTGTTGGAGAGGTCCGCGAAATGGCCGAGGCTTTCCTGACGGGCCGCAGCGAAATGCGGCGCGACGACCTCCCAGGCGGCCGCGTGGATCTCGTCCTCGTTGAGGTAGTCGGGATTACCCAGGATGCCGTTCTCCAGGAGGTGGCGGTAGGTATTGGCCTCGCGGTAGAAGGCCTGCTCGTACTCGACCGCCGCCAGGACCAACGGGGCGTTCTGGGCGTCCAGGTGCTTCTCCAGCTTCTTGCAGACCATGTTGATGTACTGGGCGACGTCGGCCTTGTAGGTGGCCTTGTCGGCGATGTTGCCCTGGCCGTGAAAGACGATGTGCGCGCGGGGGGCGGCGGTTCCCGTCAACGTCATGGTATGGCCCTGCAATTGCTCCCGGGCCTCGTGGTATTGCTTGAGGTCGGCGATGCTCTTGAGCATGTCGGGGATCTCGTGCTCCTGGATGCTGGTCCGCGTGGCCTCCAGCAGGCGGATGCGCTTCTGGCTGAGCGCCAGGATGTAAAACCGCCCGTCCTCCGCGAACAGGGGGATCAACTGCTTGAGCGAGAAGTGGGGGGCTACGACCACTTCATCCTGGAGCTTCAGCGGCACGCGGTAGTACTGGAACAGCTCGGGCGCGAGGAACAGGGCCAGCCCGTCTGCCCGCTGGAGCCAGAAGTCCCGGCGGGTGACGAGAGCCGCCGCCGGCGCCAGTAGCTCGTTGGCGTCATCCCGGGCGTAACCGGCCGCGGCCAGTTGCTCTTTGGCTTGGGCCACCGCGTTCTTGAGGCGGATCGGGTCTTCCTGCGTCTCTTTGCGGCCGGCCCGGTGCGTCGGTAGATACAGGGAAATAGAAGGCCACTGCTGCCGCTCGGCCAATGCCCGCAAATCATCGATCTGAAACAATTGCAGCGCCACAAGGGCACTATAGCAGCGTGCCGGTGATCCGCCAATGCGGCTGCCCCGCAGTTTGCCGCAGGAATATCCTCATCCCGCGCCCCGGCTCCCGGGGCAACTGGGCCCGGTAGGATTCGCACCTACAACCAAGGGATTATGAGTCCCCTGCTCAAAACCGGGCGTCCGAGCCGGGGCATCCATAAGCCTTTGCGAAATCAAGCACTTACGAAACCCATGCCGACAGAGCCGGTCGGAAACCCCGGAACGTTTGATGAAAGTTTACGCGCCGGGCGGGCCGGTGATGCTCAAGACCTGGCCGAGATCAACGCGGCCTGGCTCGATCTGCCAGCCGATGCGCGGCGATGCGTCCTGCACGTGGTCAGGAGCTACCGGGGGCGATCGCTTGACTCCGGCAACGCGGACGGGTAGGATTTTCCTGGCCGGGTAGCTCCCGGCCGCGAAACGTTTCGGCCCTGGCTGGCCGGCAGGCTCCCTCACCCGCGAGCGGCCGGCCGGCCGGGGCGATTTGAAAGCGGGTGAAGTATGAAGATGCAACGCGCACATGGCGAGGCCGGCAGCGACAAGTCGAGCGGTCCGGCCGGCGCATTCCCGGCGAGCGAGATCCAGGAGCTATCGGGGCTACTGGACGAGTTGCCCCCCTGGCTCGATTCCATGAAAGCGTGGGGCGAGCAGGAAGCGGCGCGTCGCCGGATAGAGAGAGCCCTTCACCTGTGCCTCACGATCCGGCGCAGTATAATATACTTGGGCTACGATCCGACACCGCCGGCTATCGGTAGGGTCACATCCGGCTTGGGAAAAGAGCCAACCGAACCTGGGGAAATCGAGGTACACCGTGAGCCCAAGGACTTGACGGACGATGAAGCGGATGCATTGGGGCTGGTCCATGATGCTGGGATGACCATTAGCACTCTGAGGCTCCGGGCCCGTGATCGGCGGAAGCTGTCGGACGAGGACGCGAAGAAGAGAAATGACTTTTTCGAGGCAGCCAAAGGCAGGCTTTCAGAGATCGCGAAGAGCCTGCACGCCTACTGCCAGAATGGACAGCAGGTCGGGGCGAACGATCCCCCGCATAACGCGATGGATGGCGAAGCCCGGGCGCTGGCTGTCTTTGTCAAGCATCCGGAGTGGACTCACAAGAAGATCGCCGAAGCGGCCGGGGTGAACCGGGGGCAGTTGTATCGGTACAAGAAGTACCAAGCGGCTCGGAAGATAGCGAGAGAGCAGGGTAAGGCCTCGCTGCCCCGGGGACACAAGACACCGGACGGCGACCTTGACGCCTACGAATGAGTCTTCCTGCCCAGACTGTCGCGCGCGACAGTGTTTGCGACAGCCGAGAATCCGAACCCCTTTTCCCTGCGGGATTTATCATTTCTGAAGCGCGACACCCGCGCGACACCGGCGCCACTGGTGTATGGCGCAACAAGGTGCACAACCCGTTGATTACAGCGAGAGCCCGGTAGCGTGGTTCTGCGTTCTCGAGCAGGCTCGCGAGCGCGGTGACTTCGATCGAGCGTCTCAGGCGAACAAAGAACTTCGACGGCTTGGCATTGAGGTCCGTTACGCGAGGACTCCGCGGCCGGCTGGATCACAAGGCGGGGGCGTGCGATGAAGGCGATGGACTCCATCGGGATTGAGCCGGTTCTGGTCGATGCACGGGCAGCGGCGGCGGCTTGCGGAGTCAGTCGGAGCCTCTGGCTGCAGTGGGACTCCATCGGTGCGAATCCCAGACCCGTGAGACCCGGCGGCGGGGGGCGGGTCCTGTGGGTAGTCGAGGATCTTCGGCGATGGGCGGCGGCGGGCTGTCCGTCACGTGAACAAATGGCCGCCGTGGGGGGCACGCGATGACGCCGGATACGCCTCTTCTGTTCGGACCCAGGGCATCGAGGGGGACGGACCCTGAAACGAGCGTGCGGGATGAAGGGTGGATGCGTTCTACCGCGCGCGAGCCGGTGCAGGTCCTCACGCCCGAAGAGCGGCGGGCGCTACGTGAGAAACTCGCGCCTGCCGGGGAC
>VGYL01000386.1 GCA_016872975.1 Planctomycetota bacterium | reverse complement strand
TTACATCGCTGCCCACCGCCAGCGCGGCTACCGGCAGGTCAAGCTCGCGCGCCACCATCACCGTTGCCTCCGCGTCCGGGAGCATCGACACGCCCAGGACCAGATGGAACGGCCGCTCGCGATGCCACCGGCGGGCCGCCGGCAACAGGGCGCGGGCCAGGGACCGGCCCTCGAACCGGCGAAAGCCGAACCCGGGCGGACGAACATACGCAACCGCACAGGCCCGCAGTCCCTCGGGCGGCGCCAGAGGATTCGCCGGCCCGTACCCCCGCCAGCGCGGGACATAATGCAGCGGCCAGGGCGCCCACGGCCGGCCGACGAGAAACTCGCACTCGATCCCGTGCGGTTGCAGATACCGCACCTGCCGGCAGAGGAAGGCCCCGTACTGCGCGGAGCGGGCCGTGGGGAACATGTGGCTGATTGTCAGGACCCGCAATGTCGTCATGAGCAAGAGAACCGCACAAGACCCCGGATAGAAATCCCAAGCACCAAATCCCAAACAAACATGTCATTGCGAGCGAGGCTCGCCGAGCGCGGCAATCTCTACCCGGCACCGAGGAGATTGCTTCGTCGCTGCGCTCCTCGCAATGACATGATTCCAAGGTTCAAAACGCTGACGCCGGCTGCAACTGCCGTTTTGAATTTTCTTCCCTTTTGATCATTTGGATTTGTTTGGGATTTGGGATTTGAGATTTGGAAGTTCGTGCCGGGAATCTCCGCATCCGGCGTCTTCAACTATCCTGGTCGTCCGCCATCTCTTCGGCCATCTCCCCCTGCGGTTCCACGTGGTTCCAGCCCAGGCGCTCCGCGGCCAGGACGAAGGCCAGGAAGACCCAGTAGTACTTGGCGGAGACCTGCTTGATGTTGAGTCCCATCACCAGCAGGAAGGTCAGCACGGCCCGGGCGTAGAGTTTTTCCACCGTCAAGGGCGTGCGTTTGACGGTCAGCATCAGCAGGATCACGAACACGGCGAACAGGACCGCCGCCGGGATGCCGTAGACGCCCAAGGCGAAAAACAGATCGTTGTGCGGCCAGATCGGGCTGCCGGTCCGCTCGAACCAACTGATATAGCCGGTGCCCAGAGGCCAGACCAGAGCGGCGTGCACGGCCCGGTCGAGCGCCTCGGCCCGAAAGGCCAGCGCCTGTTTGGCCCGGCCGACATTCGTCAATCGCTCGGCCACCGAGCCGGCCAAGGCCTGCTCTCTCACCAGCAGGCCCACCGAGAGGGACGCCAGCACAACCACCGCCAGCAGCAAGGCCGCCAGCGCGGGCCGGCGGAGCACCTGGCGCACGAACAGCAGGGGTGATAACAACGTGAATGCCAGCGCCACCAGGCCGCCGCGCGAGCCGGTCCGGAGCATCATGATCGGCAGGAACACCAGTGCCACCAAGTAGACCGCCCGCCAGAGAAGGCTGCGATCCCGGGCAAACAGGTAGATCGCGGAAAGAAACGCCACCGCAATCAGGGCGGACAGCATATTCGCGTCGATCGCGTGGCCGAGCGTCGCCGCGTAGCGCACGTCGCGCGTCTCCTGCATGGCCCGAATCGCCTGGCCCGACCGCAGGGCCACGACCACCGAGCCGACCATGCCCACGACGTACGACCGCAGGGCCCAGCGGAATGTGGCTTCGGAGTTCGTCTCCAGAATCCAGTAGACGATCAGGATCAACAGGACAAGCTGGAACTGGGTGAACGCGCGGCGCAGCTCCTGCCCCAGGTACGGCTGCACCAGCGCGGTCACGCCGATCCACAGGCTCAGGGCCGCCGCGACCCACAGGGCTTGGTGCCGGATGCGCAGGCCCGGACGGGTCAGCAGCACATTGAGAAAGAAGCTGGCCGCCAGGGCCAACCCCGCGGCCCGGTCGAGACTGAACGACTGCTGCCAGGCCACGCCGGCCCCGGTGGGCAAGACCAGCATGGCGATGCACAGGGCGAACGTCGGCTTGATCACCATGCCGACAAAGGTCGGAATCGCCACGACCATGGCCCCCGCCAGGGGACTCTTGGCCCCCACCGCCACCGCCAGGCCGATCGCACAGAGGATCAGCCAGGCCACGAGAAGCAGGTAGCTCATGGCCGGCGCGAGCGGGATATCGGACGTACGCTCCAGCGGCTCTTCGAGCAGAGCGCCTTCGTCTATGATGTCATGGGTCCAGGTGGTGTACATCGAAGAGAACATCGGCATCTCGCCGCCAGCGCGGTGTGTTTCGGATTCGGGGCTTGGAATCTGAGATTTCGGATTGGATGCTTCTTGGCCCACGCGCAGCCTCGACCGGGGCGAGGTGGCCCTCCGGCGCGCGATGTTTCTGCCGCCGGGCGCTGCGGAAGAACAGGCGCAGAATCGGGTGGCGGCCGGAGAGCACGTAACGCGTCGCGTAGAATCTCAGCGACTGGAGATAATCGGCACGGGTCGGGGGCAGTAGTTCCTGCCGGTACACCGGTACGGGCCGGCCCACCAGCCGGCACAACCGCATCCGCGCCGGCAGCTTCCTTCTCTGGAAGAGCGCGTCGCCCTCGGAGGCGAGCAGGTCGGGCAGCTCCAGCTCCGATAACTCGACCGCCTCCATCGCGGCCGCGTATTCCAGCAACTCCTCCGCCTCCGAGGTGCGCGAGACGACGAACGATCGGTCCGCCGGCTCGGTCGGCACGCTCTCCGGGAGCCAGACCTCGCCGCAGGTCAGGTCGCTCAACTCGCCCAGCATGTCGCTGCACAAGGTGCACCGCCACGGCGTGTGCGGATCGAACTGCCGATGACGGCACGCCAGGCCGATCCGGTAGCGGATTTGCCGGGCGAGCTTGGGAATCCGCCGCTCGGCCTTGCGAATCCCCTGGATCTGGCATGGGAGCCCGACCACCGCGACGCGGTCATCGCCGGCGAGAATCTCCTGCAGCAGCGTGTTCGTCGCGACCGGGCCGTACTGCGAGCAGGCCGCGGCCAGGATCTCCTCCGGCGTCCGGGCAATGAACGGCTCGAACTGGGAAGGGTCATCCGCGCGCATCCGCGTCACTATGGCCCCGTCGATCAGGCCTTCTTCCAGGGCGAACACCAGCAAAGTGCTGACGAGCCCGCCGGAAGCGCCGCGACACCTCGCCGCCTCGTCCATTGCGTGACCGACGTAGCATCCTAGGTACCGGCCGAGAGCGACGTCTTCGGGGATCTCTCCGAACAGATCGACGCTCAACGTTCTGAAGTCCACGCTGTGCCCCGGACAGACTTCGTGGCACAACCCGCAGCGGTTGCAGCGCTTGCGGTCCCGCCGCGGAACATAGACCCCCTTCTTCAGGACCATCGTGAGGGCCCCGCGCGGGCAGACCCCGACGCACGTGCCGCATCCGGTGCACAGGTGGCGTTTGACGACCGACTTGATTGTCTGCTTATCCGTCACGGCTGCGCGGCACCTATACCGCTTCTACTTGAGGATTTCGCAGTCTGGGTGGCATCGCCAAGGGCTCCGCCCTTGACGATGGTTTGTGCCTCTATGAGAACGGGGCCGCATACGGGAGAGCCATCGTCAAGGCCTTAGGCCTTGGCGATGCCACCCAACGTGGGAGCAGAGTCTGAAAAATCCGGATAGAAGCGGTGCTATTTATAGCTTCTTGATCGTGCGCACCGTCTCCTCGATCAGTCCGCAAAGCTCCTCCCGAATCGGTCCGAGAGATTGTCGTATCGTGTTCTTCGTCTCGAACAACGCGCCGACTCTCCGCGCGGCCTCGCCCTCGCTCATGGCATCCATGTCGATAATCCGGCTCTCACAGCGGCACATCGCACCGATGATCCCATGCGTTCGCGTGTCCTGGCGGTTCGTCAGAGCGGCGAAGGGCGTCCCCATGGAAACGGCGGCGATCAGCGCGTGCGTCCGCTCGCCGACCAGGAAATCACAGGCGCCGATCAGGCCCTTGAGCAGCCGGGCCCCGCAGTCCTGCTCGATAATCTGCGCCGCGTCCGGTCCAGTTTTCATCTGCGCGAGGACATGGCGGGCTGCGACCACGTCGCTGCCGGTCTGCTCCACGGAATGGGGCAGAAACAGCAGAAACGCCCGATGCCGCGCCACCAGGCGGTCAAGGATGGCCGCCAGGTATTTCGCGTGGGCCTCCTGCTTGGCCGGCCCGCGCAGATCCGGTCGAAAGCCCGCGTACACCCGGCCCTTCTCCAGAACCGTCACGGCGACGACAGGCCGCCGGTCGTGGCGGGCCTGGCGGTACCGCTCGTACTGCTCAAGCATCTGTCGCACCGCTTCGGGCGGCGCAGCTTGCAGGGCGAAGGCCGGATCGGGGCCGACCCGGAGCTTGCCCGGATGCCGGCAGACCTGCTTCATGCTCTCACAGGAATGCCTCTCGCGAAAGATGCAGAAATCGCTCTCCGCCAAGGCCCGGCGGTACAGCCCCGCCTTGTAAAGCTGCCCGTTGCCCAGACCGGTGCTGGCGCCGAGAATGCCGACGCGTTTGCCCTGCTTTTTCGCCAAATGAATGATGCCGCAGGATTCCACGCCAAAGACGCCGTCGTGACCCACCAGCACGTAGTGGGCACGTGCGAAGAAGTCCGCCAGCGGCCGGTGCCGCTCCGTGGGGGCGGACGTGAGATTCCGCAAGGGCCCGTACCTTCCGAGTCGAAGCTGCAAGGCGATCCGCGCCTGCGCCCAAACGCGGCCGACGCCGGAGAGGGCCCCGTTGCCCTGGAAACGGAACAACCATTCGCGCGGGAAGATGGTGAGGTTCTCCCGCTGCGTGATCTGGGGAACGTTGTCGAAAAGCCCCAGTGCCACAGACCGGCCGGCCGACAGCATGTCCTCAATCCCGCGCACGATCGCCTCTTCGCCTTTGTTCGCGAGCGGCACGTAATCGGCCAACAGAATGTACAGCTTGTCGTCCATGCAGACGCCGCTGCCAGGGATATCGGCACGCGGGCCGTTTAGAGTTCCGCGTTTACGCGGCGTTCGGAGTTCCGCCTTCAGGCGGGTCAAACAGTCCGGCCTTCCTCTTTTCTTTTGCGTGCGCAGAAAGGGGAGCCGGCTGCGCCGGAAGACTCTCCCACCCGCCTAATGATTTTTGACGAGCAAGATCGGTAATCAGAACCCGGCGACGGGCGCTCTTCGTAGGGCGAGCGTCCCCGCTCGCCGAAGATGTCGTGCGAGGACGCACGACCTACGCGGAGAGCGGCCCGCGCGGCCATTACCGAACTTGCTCGTCAAGTGGTTGTAGGGTGGGGCTTGCCCCACCAAGAAGCCGGACCCAAGGAAAGCGGTGGGGCAAGCCCCACCCTACACATTACCGAACTTGTTCGTCAAAACTCATAAGGTGGAACTCCGAACGGCGGGCGCGATGGTCTCGGCCGTTGCACTGTCGGCGCGGCCCCTGTTGCGCCGGAGGATGGACAGCAAACGCCGATGCTCCTCTTTGTCCATGCTCAGGAACCAGGCGGAGACGACCGTGATCCCGGCCGTCGCGGCCACCACGGCCACGAGACCCGCCCACGAGGCGGGCGGCGCAAGCTGTTTCCACACGCCGATCAGCACCATGCCCGGAACGGCGCCCAGCAGTGCGGGCCACCAGACCTGCCGCAGGCTGTCCCAGCCGGAGATCTTCATTTTGCGGTTGAAGTAGATCGGGAGAATGACGCCCGCCACGAGCGCCATCGGCAGGAGATTGCTCCAGGCGATGCCGCGCAGGCCCCAGCCGAGGACCTTCACCGCCACGACGGCGCTCGAAACGCACAGGACCGCCTCGACCGCGGTCAGGAGGCCGAACACCCGGTGCTCGCCGCGACCCGACAGGACCAGGTAGTTGCTGTGCTGGCTCAGGAGCAGGCCGTAACCGACCGTCAGAATCGCCAGAACCCCCGCCATGGATTGCAGCACCGCCGGATCGCCAAACCGCCCGGCCACCCAGACGGTCAGAAACTCGCGGCCCATGATCATCAGGAACGCGCCCGCCGGCAACAGGATCAGCAGGCTGTACTTCTGCGTCAGGAACGCGATCAGCTTGACCCGCGTCTGGTCGTCCCGCGTGTCGAGATCGCTGACGGCGGGCTTGATCGCGACCGTGAACGCCTGCACGAACTCCGACAACAGCAGCAGGCCCGCCGCCGCGACCTGAAGCTGGCTGACCTCGGCGGTCCCGAGATAGATGCCGACGATCGTCTCGCTGGCCCGATAGATGATCACGGCCCCGAGCGCGTACAGGAACGTATTCATGCCGTAGAAGAGCATTTCCCGCAGGAGGACGCGATCTATATAGCGCCAGGAGAAGTATCGCGTGGGCAGGAGCCGCCGGGCCAGGTAGTGCTGGACGCCCCGCGCGACCACCTCGCTGGCGCCGTAGATGATGCCGAGTGTCACCAGCCCATAGCCGCGCAGCAGCAGGACAACCGTCACGGTGGTCCTGACGATCATGGCCACGACCGTCACCATACTGACCATG
>VGYL01000385.1 GCA_016872975.1 Planctomycetota bacterium | reverse complement strand
CGAACGCGACGGCAAATGCCTTCGTAGGACCTGATTATGCATTCTATTGTAGACAAGTCCGGTCCCCAGGCAACTGACTGCTGGCGCTTAAGAATACCTGTGCTTGAGCCGCAGCTACAATCAGTACACAGGTAAAGGAGATGACACAATGGCTAAAGGCGGATCTACTGGTGGCAAAGGCGGGGGCGGTGGCCCAAAAGGTGGCGGGGGCGGCGGCGGAAAGGGATCAGGAGGCTGGCCAAGCACAACAGGCAAGCCTTCGGGCGGCGGGCGCGACAATGCAGCCCCCAAAGGCAAATGAGTGATCTGAGATAGGTTGGGGAGAGTTTAAGGTGACAGGTCCATTTTCCGACAGCGATTGCCTGTTCGTGGCGGGGGGCGTGGGCGGATTTCTTGTTGCGTTGGCGCGTAGCGTGGAGGTAGAATAAGGACCGCGGCGGGAGAAATCCGCCGTGTAAGACAACTGGTAACACTGGGATTTCAGACGCTTCGACTCAAACGGTGAGGTTTGTATCCAGAAAGCGTTTGGAAGGCTCGGTGCTCTTTGTTTTCACGCAAGGAGCACCGACGCTTTATGTCTCTGAAGTAAGCATCTTTGATTGTCATCCGACATGAAGCTCGGGCTCCTGCGCGCAGAATCTGTCTGCAGAGAGCACCGTTGGCTTCCACGTTTCTGGAGGGCCCTCACCGGCCTGAGCCGAGCGTGGTTGCGGCGGTGCTCTTTTTGTTGGGCCGTCGCGTGACGTGAGGGAACCGGGGGGACAAAGGAGCGGCGTATGTGGCGGGTGCAGGTGGAAAGAAAAGAGGGCCAAGCGGGAGATTGGCGGTCCCAATGGGCGGGCTGCGAGCGGATGGTCGGGCTGTATGTTCCCTATGTGCTGGTGCGCTGTGCGGCGTATACCGACGGGCGGCGGCAGGCGCAGCAGATCGGGGTCTATACGCTGGTCAGCGCGTGCCTGGTGGCCCGGGAGGTGGGCCCGGCGGTGCCGGCGGGGCGGATCGTGGAGATCACCCTGCGGGTGGTCGGGCCGGACGTACGGGCGGGGGCGCGGGGCGAGGACTGGCGCCAGGGGCCGGATGAGCCTTTGCTCGCGGACCCGTGGATGCAGTATATGGCCACGGCCCTCAACGCGCTGAAGCGGCCCGGGCGGGAGGTCCTGGTGCTGCATTATGTGGGCGGGCGGACGGCGGAGGATCTGGCTCGGCTGCTGGGGCAGGGGCCCCAAGAGGTGCGGGCCCGGCTCGGTCGGGCCGAGCGGCGGTTGGCCCGGTGGCTGGGCGGGGCACAGGTGCGGCCGGCGCTGGCCCGCTTCACGGCGGGCTTGGACCGCCACTGGATGGCGGAGGTGGCGGCCGGGGCGCTGGAATACCTGGCCGGGAACGCCGATCTCGCGATCGGCTTCGGATGAGGACTTGTCTTATGCCAATCAGGCGATTGGCGTTCCCAGGGTCGGCGGGGGTGAGGGATATACGTGTCCCGAGGGCTCGCAGGTTGTCCAGAATCCGTGTAAATCCGTGTCGGAGTTGCCTTTCTCCGTGGTCTCGGTGCCCTTCGTGGTTGATAAGCAGATCCCGGTTCTCCGTTGCCGGTTCCCAGTTGACGGTTGTCGGTTCGTAGTTCCCGGTGGACAGTTGCGGCCTGACGGGTCTTTCTTTACCTTCGTGGCCTTCGTGCTCCTGGTGGTTTCACGCGGTTGGTGGCGGCCGAGGGGCGCGAGGCCGCGAGGGGGCCCTCTGTGGCCCAGACCTGGCTTGGTATACCGCCCCCACTCATGGAGCATTTTACTTAGGCAAGAATGGGAAAAGGCTTACCCCGGGAGACAGGGAATCGGACATATTGAAAGAAGGCGAGGATCTTGTGGCGAAAAGATCCTCTCTGAATAGGATGCGATCCCATGGCGAATCGAGATATTATTACCATCGGGGCCTCGGCGGGCGGGGTGGAAGCCCTGATCAAGCTGGTGGCGGCTTTGCCGGCCGATTTGCCGGCGTCGGTCTTCATTGTCCAACATACCGCGCCCGAGTCGCGCGGCGAGTTGGTCCCTCTGACGTGTTCGGAATGCGGCGGTCCGCTCTGGCAGATCAAAGACGACAAGATGACCCGGTTCCGCTGCCGCGTGGGGCATGCGTACACGGCCAAGACTCTGGCGAATGAGCTGACCGATGCGGTGGAACGGTCGCTGTGGGTCGCGGTGCAGATGATGGACGAGCGGGTGCGCACCCTGGAGCGTCTGGCGGACACGGAGCAGACGAAAGATCGCCGGCGCAGCGCCGCCTCCTTTCATGACAAGGCCACCGAGACCCGGGAGCATACGGAGCGCCTGCGTCAACTCCTCCTGAGCCTGAATCAGTAAGAGCGCTCACGCCGATTTTTTCTTCTCGGTCTTGCTGCTTTCGCCGGCCGCGGGGGAGGAGGCCGTTTTCGTCTCGGCTTTGGACTCTTTCTTTTCGGCGGCCTTCTCGCTCGTGCCGCCGGTTTCCGATTTGGCGGCGTTCTTGTAGCCGTCGCTGCGGTAGTCCGTGCAGTAGAATCCGGAGCCTTTGAAGATGATTCCCGCTCCGGTCCCGATCAGCCGTTTGAGCGTCGCCTTGCCGCAGGCGGGGCACGTGCGCAGCGGCTTGGCCGTGATGCTCTGGAAGGCATCGAACTGATGCTGGCAATTCTCGCAGGCGTACGCGTACGTCGGCATGGTCGTTACTCCGTGTTGCTGTCTGATTCTGCCGCCGCCTTCGGTGCCTCCGTGCCCGGTTGCGACGCTTCTTTCTCGGCGGGCGCAACCGGCGCCGGCGGGCGCCCGCCGGCAGGCGCCTGGATCTTGTTGATCGCCACGCGGCTGGGCCGCAGGACCCGGTCGTTCAACAGGTAGCCCCTCTGAAACTCCTCCAGGACGATGTCGTTTTCCCGGTCCGGCTCCGAGCGGCGGAGCATGGCCTCATGCCGCTGGGGGTCGAATTTCTCGTGCAGGGATACGATCGGCTCGACCCCGTGCGACTTGAGGGTGGCCAGCATCTGGTCGCGGATGATCTCGACGCCCTGGACGACGGTGTCCACGTTCTGGGTCGCCGGAGCTTCGCGCAGGGTGCGCTCGAGGTTGTCGAGGATCGGCAGAAAGGAGCGGATGAACTTCTCCTTCTCGTACGTTACCGTATCGGCAATATTCTTCGGCACCCGCTTCTGGAAATTCGCATAGTCCGCGTAGACCCGCTGGAGCCGGTCGGAGACCTCGTCCTTTTCTTTCCGCGCGTTCTCCATCTCCTGCCGGAGCTGGTCCAATTCCTGCCGAAGCGTCTCCATCCCCTCGGTGGGAGTCTCGGCCGGCACATGGTCCTGTCGCTCCTCTGTCTCTTTGGACTTCTTCGTTGGCTTACCCATAGTCAGTCACCTGATGGTCGGGAAAATGGAAGAGTGGAATACTGGAATGTTGGGGAAAGAGTCGCGCCGTACTCCACCGATCATTCCATTATTCCAGTACTCCATCATTCCAATGTTCAGCTACCGAGATGCCGCTTGAGTCTCTCGAAGAAGCTGCTGGACTTCGGAGAGACGTTCCTGTTTTCCGTCCGGGCGAACTCTCTGAGCAGTTCCTCCTGCCGGGCATTGAGATTGCCCGGCGTTTCGATGGTGACCTGGACGATCTCGTCGCCGGTGCGGCCGGTCCGCACGTCGGGCAGTCCCTGCCCGCGGATGCGAAAGAGGCTGCCGTATTGCGTGCCGGGCGGGATCTTGAGCTGCCGCGTCCCTTCCAGGCTGGGCACATCGATCGTCGCGCCCAGGGCCGCCTGGGTGAAGCTGATCGGCACGACGGCGACCAGGTCGTTGCCGTCGCGCTCGAGGAATTCGTGGGGCTTGATCCGCACGTAGACGTACAGATCGCCGCTGGGCCCGCCGTCGCGGCCGGGTTCGCCCTCGCCGGCGACGCGAATCCCCTGGCCCTCGTGGACGCCGGGCGGGACTTTGATGGTCACCGTGCGTTTCTTCGGCACGCGGCCGCTGCCCCGGCACGTGGGGCAGGGGTTCTTGACCACGCGGCCGGTGCCCTGGCACTGCGGGCAGGTGGATACCATCTGGAAGAACCCGCCGCCTTTGGCGACCTGGCCGCTGCCGCCGCACAGGGGACACCGGACCGGCTGGGTCCCCGGCGCCGCGCCGCTGCCTTTGCATTCCTGGCAGCGGTCCTGCCGCGTGAATTCGATCGTCTTTTCCGTGCCGTGGGCCACGTCTTCCAGCGTCAGCTCGACCCCGGTCTCCAGGTCGTAGCCGCGGGCCGGCCCACCCCGCCGGACCCCGCCGCGCCGGCCGCCTCCGCCCCCGAAGACGTTGCCGAAGAAATCCTCGAAGCCGAACATGCTGAAGATGTCTTCGACGTTCATCCGCGAGAAGTCGTGCATGCCGGTCCCGCGGAGCCCTTCATGGCCGTATTGATCGTATTGTTTGCGCTTCTCCGGGTCGCTCAGGACCTCATAGGCCTCGGCGCACTCCTTGAACTTCGCCTCGGCCTCTTTGTTGCCGGGGTTCTTGTCGGGGTGGTACTTGATCGCCATGCGCCGATACGCACGCTTGATCTCGTCGGGCGAGGCGCTCTTTTCCACCCCCAGAACCTGGTAATAATCCGCTTTCGCCATGTCGGTCGAAAAACAGCCACAGAGGACGGGGGTGAAGTTGGATGTTTGAAGTTGGATGTTTGAAGTTGGGAGAAAGACACCGCGTTCCCAAATCAACCATCAACCATCAACCATCAAACTTCTCCCTTCAGACTCCGTCCTCTGTGGCAATAACTTGTGAGCTATCGCACCGAGCCTTGGACCGGCTCCTGTTCCTTTTCCTTGAACTCGGTGACCAGGACGTTGGTCGTCAGCATCAGGCCGGCCACGGAAGCCGCCATCTCCAACGCCGTGCGGGCCACCTTGGCCGGATCGACGATGCCGGCCTTGAGCATGTCGACGTATTCACCGGTATTGGCGTCGTAGCCGAGATTCTTGCTGCCGTCGAGCCTTTCGAGCAGCTCGGCGACGACCACCTCGCCCTCCACGCCGGAGTTGTCGGCGATCTGGGCGGTGGGGGCCTGGAGGGCCCGCATGACGATATCGAAACCGATCTTCTCGTCGCCCTTGGCCTTGCCGCGGCCCTTCTCGACCTCCGGGATGGCCCGCAGGAAGATGACGCCGCCGCCGGCCACGATGCCTTCCGCCGTCGCCGCGCGGGTCGCGTGCAGGGCATCGTCGAGCAGATCCTTGCGCTCCTTCATCTCGGTCTCGGTCGGGGCGCCCGCCTTGACGATGGCGACGCCGCCGGTCAGCTTGGCCAGACGCTCCTGGAGCTTCTCGCGGTCGTAGTCGCTGGTGGTCTTCTCGATCTGGGCGCGGATCTGGTCGCAGCGGGCCTGGATGTCCTTCTTCTTGCCGGCGCCTTCGATGACCGTCGTGTTGTCCTTGGTGATGACGATCTTCTTGGCCTGGCCCAGTTGCGAAATCTCCACGTTCTCGAGCTTGATACCGAGGTCTTCCGTGATGACGCTGCCGCCGGTGAGGATCGCGATGTCCTGGAGCATGGCCTTGCGCCGATCGCCGAAGCCGGGGGCCTTGACCGCGCAGACCTTCAGGACGCCCTGCAGGCGGTTGATGACCAGCGCCGCCAGCGCCTCGCCCTCGATATCCTCGGCAATGATCATCAGGGCCCGGCCCATATGGACGATCTGCTCGAGCAGCGGGATCAGTTCCCGGATGTTCGAGACCTTCTTCTCATGCAGCAGGATGTACGCGTCCTCGAAGACCGCCTCGAGCGTCTCGGGATTGGTCACGAAGTAGGGGGAGATGTAGCCCCGGTCGAATTGCATGCCTTCGACGAGGGTCAGCTCGTTCTCAATGCCCTTGCCTTCCTCGATCTCGATCACGCCTTCCTTGCCGACCTTCTCCATCGCATCGGCGAGGATCTGGCCGACGGAGGCGTCGTTGTTGGCGCTGATCGTGCCGACCTTGGCAATGTCATCGTGGCCCTTGACTGGCACGCCGGCCTCTTTGATGAACTTGGCCGCGATTTCCGTCGCTTTGCCGATGCCGCGGTTGATCGCCATGGGATTGGCCCCGGCGGCCACGTGCTTGAGGCCCTCCAGATAGATGGCCTCGGCCAGGACGATCGAGGTCGTCGTGCCGTCGCCGACGACGTCGGAGGTCTTGCTGGCGACCTCGTTGACCATCTTGGCGCCCATGTTCCGGAACGGCTCGGGCAGCTCGATCTCTTTGCTGACCGAGACGCCGTCCTTGGTGATCCGGGGCGAGCCCCAGCTTTTGTGCAGAATCACGTTGCGGCCGGTCGGACCGAGCGTGACCTTCACCGCGGCGGCCAACTGCTTGAGACCTTCCCGCAACTCGGTCCGGGCCACATCATCGAACATCAATTGTTTTACCATTGGGATATCCTCGT
>VGYL01000384.1 GCA_016872975.1 Planctomycetota bacterium | reverse complement strand
CCGAAAACTCTACGTCAGCATGTCAGTGCGAGCGCAGCGAAGCAATCCACCACCCGTCGGATTGAGATTGCTTCGTCGCTGCGCTCCTCGCAATGACATAACAGGCTGCTGCATGTCATTGCGAGCGAGGCTGGCCGAGCGCGGCAATCTATCTTCATGGTCACCGAACTTGTGAATCCGAGCACTAGTAGTTGATCGCATCGATCTCGAAGAACGACCGCGGTTTGCCGCAGGCGGCGCAGACTCTCGGCGCTTCGAGACCCTCGTGAACTAACCCGCAGTTGCGGCAGACCCACTGGACGGGCGTGGCACGCTTGAAGACCGACCCGTCGGCGAGGTTTTTGGCCAGGGCGACGTACCGGTCCTCATGGCGCTTTTCCGCGATCGCGATCTTGCGAAAGACGGCGGCGATTTCCGTAAAACCTTCCTTCTCCGCCACTTGCGCGAAGTTCGGGTACATTTCGACGTTCTCGTAGTGCTCGCCGGCGGCGGCGGCTTTGAGATTCTCCAGCGTGCTGCCGATGACCCCGGCCGGAAACGCCGCCTGGATCTCGGCCTCGCCTCCCTCCAGGAATTTGAACAGCCGCTTGGCGTGCTCCTTCTCCTGGTTGGCGGTTTCTTCAAGAATGGCCGCCATCTGTTCGTAGCCCTCTTCCCGGGCCCGCTCGGCACTGTAGGTGTAGCGGTTTCTCGCTTGCGATTCCCCCGCGAAAGCCGTCAGCAGATTCCGTTCCGTTTCGGTACCTTTCAAGTTCATGCAAAGATCTCCTATTGACAAATGGAAAGCACAAGGCATCAAGCCGCCGGGGCGCACACCGACAACCAACCGATACGACAGGCGATGATAGGCAAGGCACGCCTTATGCGTTTTGGTCCTTCTTGCACAGATCACAGTAGCCTTCGAGATACACGGTCTTTTTGAGTACGGTGTACCCCGCCATCAGGTTTGGCGGAACGTCGAGGCGATCGAAAGCTCCGTGATGGAAGTCTATGATTCGTCGGCACTTAACGCATTTGAAATGCTGGTGATTTTTCAGGTTGGCGTCGAACCGCTTGGCGTCCCCGGAGCCCTCGACGATGAAGGCCGCCCCGATGTCGCTCAGGGTCAGCAGGGTGCGGTTGACCGTGTCCAGCGAGATGGAGGGAAAGGTCTTGCGGACCTGGCGGAACACGACCTCGGCGGAGGGGTGTTCGGTGCTCTCGAACAGTGCCCGGTAGACGGCCATGCGCTGCGGCGTGATCTTCAGGCCCGCGTCGCGACATCGGGACCGAAACGCCTCCATGTGTTCTTCGGTCCGGCGTCCGGACGTCGTGTCCATCTTTCCTCTCATGTGTGTCCCCTCATGGACCTGAGCCTCCCGCAGGTCCCGCCATTTGTTCGATTCCTCATTCTATTAGACCGTCAAAGTGACCGATCATCATCCGCCTGTGCCATCCAAAGCTCTGTCATCTCACCACGGTGTTCATCCAGTGCCAGCAATGAGAGATCATAGCCCCCCGCAGGCGCGCCTGCAAGCATTCTTTGAGAATCTTGCGTTTGACCGGGGGCAGGCCATCCTATATGGTAGAGAACATGGACGGCAAACCACGCATTTTTGCCAGGAGAACACGCACTATGAAGAATGAGAAATCACGGTTGTCGCGCCGGGACATGCTCAAGACGGGCGCCGCGGTATCGGCGGGGGCCATGCTGTCGTCGGGGGGGCGTCTCTTTGCCGCAGGTTCCGATAAGATCCGGGTCGCCATGGTCGGTTGCGGCAGCCGGGGCACGAAGGATGCGATCGATTGTCTCACGTCCGATCCGGGCGTCGAGATGTTGGCCATGGCCGAAGTGCTGCCGGATCGGCTGGAAAGCTCGCTGACTCGGATGAGAGCCGCGGTTCCCGACCGGGTCAAAGTCACGCCCCAGACCAGCTTCGTCGGCTTCGACGCCTATCAGAAGGTGATGACCATGAAGGAGGTGGATGCCGTGCTGCTGCTGACCCCACCCGGCTTTCGGCCGCAGACGCTCCGGGCCGCTCTGGAAGCGGGCAAGCACGTCTTCATGGAGAAGCCCGGCGCCGTCGATCCGGTGGGTGTGCGCTCGTTGTTGGCCTCGGCCGAGCTGGCAGACCGGAAGAAGCTCTCCATCGTTGTCGGCACCCAGCAGCGCTGGCAGCCGCAGTACCAGGAGTTGATGAGGCGAGTGCACGAAGGCGAGTTGGGCGAGGTCGTCGGTGGGCAGGCGTATTGGAACTGGGGCAGTTCCAAGTGGCACTGGGAGCCGCGCCAGGCCGGCTGGTCGGACATGGAGTGGCAGATCCGCTGCTGGCCTTACTTCGTGTGGCTCTCGGGCGATCACATCGTGGAGCAGCATCTCCATAACATGGATGTCATCAACTGGGCCATCGGCTCGCATCCGGTCTCCTGCCTCGGCATGGGCGGCCGTCAGTCGCGCACCGGCCCGGAGTTCGGCAACATCTGGGACCATTTCACGGTCGAGTACGAGTACCCCAACGGCGTCCGCGTGATGAGCATGTGCTCCCAGATCGAGAAATCCACCGCCCGGATAGGGGAGCGGGTCCTGTGCACGAAGGGCGCCACCGTCACCGATCGGTCGATGGGCTACATCGAAGATACCCGCGGCCGCAAGGTCTTCACCTACAGCGATCCGATCCACAGCGGCGAGGTCGCCCAGTTCACGAATCTCTTCCGGAGCATGCGTGACGGCCAGCCGCTGAATGAGTGCCGCCGGATTGCGGAGACGACCACGACCCTGATCATGGGCCGCATGAGCGCCTATACCGGCCGGGCCATGAAATGGGACTGGGCCCTGAACGCCTCCAAGCTCGACCTGACGCCCGCCAGGTACGAGATGGGCGATCTGCCGGTCACGCCCGTAGCGGTCCCGGGCCAGACGCAGCTCATTTGACTTCGGATTTTTCGGATTGTCGGTACGTGCCGGGCGGCACCTACAAAGAGTGCGATGTCAAGTTCTCTGGGTCCCTGCGCGTGAGGCTCACCGCTGGATTTGGCTTTGTTTTGCACAAGAGGCCCCCCCACGAGTCGTCCCCCGGATACAACAGCCGCCGAACTTTGGCTTGGTTCCGCACGGACGGCCTGCGGCCGCGCGGGAAGCATGGTCCTGGGCCTTGCGGGGTATCGCGGACGTCTCGAAGCCCACGTGCGCACCGCTCGTTCCGACCCGCCGGCGCTCGACACTGTTCCGCCCCGGGTCGGCTTGGCGCCTTCGCTGTCCCGCCGGCGCCGTGCCATGTCATGCCATGATGCTATCCCCGGGACTCTCTCCGGAAGGTGGGGGCCGCCGCCCAAAGATGCTCACCCCCGGCCATAGATGCTCACCTTTTCCCAAAGATGCGCACGTTTATCCAAAGGTGCGCACCGGTGTGTGTTGAGCATCTTTGATGGTGCCCGCTCGGGAGGGCGTCGTTCCACCGTGGAAATACGGTGCCGCCCAGGCATTCCCCTGTATTCCCACGGCGCTAAGGGAGATTTCCCGCCGCGAGCATGGCGGCCGGCGTGACTGCGGCCCATGGGCCTGACCCTTTGATTCGCCAACCGCGAAGTACGCGAACCACGCGAACAGGACATGTAGGACAGCCGCCCCCGGCTGTCAAGACGAATGAGAACTGTCAACCCGGAACGGAGAGATCCTTCTCCGCCGCCGATCATGTCATTGCGAGTCCAGCGCGGCAATCTGACTGGGAACTGCGAACTGACAACCGCGAACTCTGTATCTACCGGCTACTGCCTACCGCCTCCGGCCTGCGCGCGACGACTCCCAACCGGCAAGGCCCATCAGGGCAGACCCCGCGAAGCGCCAGGAACAGCGTTTTTACGCGAAAACATCAGACCGCCAAATGCCCCACGGGATGGGCGTTTTTACGCAAAGAAATCAGACCGCCAACACACATATATATGGCGGTCTGATCGACCCCCGACGGCCAAAAACCGCGGTTTCAGGGGCGCCAGTGCGGATCATCAGACCGCCAAATGCCCCCCACAGACCGGTTTGGCGGTCTGATCCTGGCGGTCTGATTTTTTGGCCAAGAAGCGCGGGTCTACGGCCCGCGGCCCAGCCGGTAGGGTGGGCAACGTCCGCTTGGCCCACGCCGCTCGCGGCAAGCCGCAACCAAAGCCGGTTCTCGCGCCAAAGCCTGCCCTCGACCGGATCGGGGGACGCCAAGAGCGCCAAGCTCCGGAGGACGGAGGACGCAAGACGGCCGATCGAACCCGCTTCGCCGAAAGAAACGACAGAAGGGTGTAGGACAGCCGCCCTCGCCTGTCGAAGCAACTGGCAACGGAGAACTGACAACCGAGAACTCCGTACCTGCCGCCTCCCGCCTACGGCCTACGCCCTCCGAGCCACGAGGGCCGGGCGACGACTTCCGGCACCGAGAACGCCAAGCCCGCGGCCCGAAGGCCCTACGCCGGACCCGACCCCGCCCGCCGTCCCCCAAAGCGCCTCTCACCGCCTCTCAACCAGACTCCGTCCCTGGGGTCCCCCCTGGGGCAACAAACCGCCTGGAATTTCGTCGGATGTCCCCCGGAACTCCCTATGTCCCCGAAACTCCCACGACGCACTGGGATCGTGACCGAAAGAAAACGCTGAGAGGTATGGCCAAACGCGATACCATTCGGTACAATAATCACACAGAAGACGGTCTTTCGGCCGGTTGTATCAGAAGCTGTCAGAGAAGGTCCGACGTTGTGCTCACAGAGGCTTTCTGACGTGTGAGTATACGTGGGCGGTTTGCGGTCTATCACGGTGGTCGTCATAGGACAAAGGAGGTTATTGGCATGAAACCGAGGACGATCGGAACGACACGGCGACGACTTCTGTCTGCGGGATTGCTCGCGTGCCTTCTCGCTGGCGGTTGTGCAAAGAAGGATAGCGGAAAGGAAGTGCAAATCGGTGCTATCTTCCCTCTTTCAGGAGAAGCCCAGAGAATCGGCAACATGAAGAAGGACGGTGCCGACTTGGCAGTGCAGATGATTAACGCCGGAGGCGGGATAAATGGTTCTATGCTTGCAATTGTGTACGAAGACAGTCGCAATCAGCCAGCGGAAGGAGTTGCGTCCTTCAACAGGCTCACACGGTTGAAGGGAGTGGAAGTGGTGATGTCGGCCATGAGTGGAGTCAGCATGGCTCTGGTACCGCTGGCAGAGAAACAGGGGAAGATATTGTTTGCAAATGTCGGGCACCCTCAGATTACAGGCAGCAGTAAGTGGGTCTTCCGTCATTTCCCAACTGCCGACCAGGAAGCCGAGAGAATGGTGACATTTGCCGTTGATGAACGCGGCCTTGCTCGCGCGGGCATCTTGTACCCAAATGATGACTGGGGGTCGTCGGGACGGGATGCATTCAAGAAAGCCCTCCTGAGACGTGGGGGGCAGATCGCTGCAGAGGAAAGCTACGAGAAGAGCGACTCAGATTTCAGGACGCAGTTGGTCAAAATAGCCAATGCCAATCCCGACATCCTCTACTTCACAGGCATCGGCAATGCCTTGGCGATTATCGCAAGACAAAGCACAGAGCTAGGACTCAAGTGTTTCACGGCCACCACGACAGGCTTCAATGACAAGGCGATAATTGACTTGGCGGGTAGTGCCGCCGAAAACGTCCACCTAACAACTTCTGCATTTGACCCACAGTCAAGTGAGGCAGAGATAGAGGAATTCGTCGCGGCCTTTCAGGTGCGGTTTGGGCGTCTACCTGCATTTGATGAAGCGCTGCAATTCGACTCCGTGCAACTCATTGCGGCTGCGATTAGAACAGCTGGTAACAGAGCCGCTGACATCCGTACAGAGCTTGCCCAAATGAACGACTTCCACGGCGTGTGTGGCAAGACATCGGTCGATGAAGATGGCAATTTCAGGACACCCATCCAGATCAGAGTTGTTCGAAGCGGCAGAGCCATCTTGCTGGCTGAATAGAAGATGGGAAGACTCCGCATTCATATGACCACCATTACTATGAGATATATTGAGTCCCTGCACCGGTTAGTGTTTCATGCAGTTGATTGGTTTCTTATGCGCAGGTGCCTCCTGACTGGGGTTGTGCTTGCTACGGTCCTGTCTGTTGGCGCGTACGTTGTGCGCTGCCAACACCAGCGGGCCGAACACATACCAACATATCTTCTGTTTGGCGTTGCTACTGTGCTAGGTTTCTTCATCTCGCATAGAGTCCTACAGTACGTTAGGCCAGTAACCGGGATGGAGGAATATGTTGACTACCTGACGGAGGTCCTTCAAAAAACAATGCCCGGGGAGAGATTGGTTATCTTGGCAGCTACTCCCAACCCAGGGCTTGCTGAATACCTTAGTGATCGCGCAAAAATAATCTGAACAAATTATTGTTGATCGATGTGAAAGATTGTGGGATAATACGTGCATGCAGGATGCACAGACTATCGCACGGAT
>VGYL01000383.1 GCA_016872975.1 Planctomycetota bacterium | reverse complement strand
GCCGAGATGCTGGAGGTCACCTGGTACGGCTCGATCCCCATCTCCAGCAGGCGCAGCAGGGCGCCGGCGGGGGTGCCGCTATGCATCGTGCTCATCAGGAGATGGCCGGTCAGGCCGGCTTCGATGGCGATCCAGGCGGTCTCGGCGTCGCGGATCTCGCCGATCATCAGGACCTGCGGGTCCTGCCGCAGCAGGGAGCGCAGGGCCGTCGGGAACGTCATCTGCCCATGCGGCGTGATGGGAACCTGGGTAACCCCGTCGATGCGGATCTCGACCGGGTCCTCCAGGGTCACGATACTCTTGCCCGGCACCTGTCTGACAATGTACCGCAGCAGGGCCGCCAGGGTGGTGCTCTTGCCGCTGCCGGCCGGACCGGTCAGGAGCAGGACCCCCTGATTCTGCATCGCGATCGCCTGGAGGTGCGATTCGATCTCGGTCGCAAAGCCGAGATGCTCCAGGGCCATTAGCTCTTCGTTGCGGTAGAAGAGCCGGACGACCGCCCGCTGCCCGTAGATCGTCGGAAAGACCGCCAGGCGAACGTCCGTGACCTTGCCGGAGGCCTGGCCGTTCAGTTCCAGCCGGCCTTCCTGCGGGATATCGTTGCGGTACGTCAACAGGCCGCCCAGCACCTTGAGACGGGCCACGATATTTTCCGCCACCGCCGCCGGCAGGCTCTCGACCGGGCTCAGGGTCCCGTCCAACCGGTATTTCACCTTCAACTCCGACCCCGTCGGCTCGAAATGCACGTCGCTGGCCCCGCAGGCCACCGCCCGGTGCAGCAGCTCATCCACGATGCCGACCACATCCTGAGCCTCGGACGACGATTTGGACCGCTGGTTCTCACGCATCTTGACACCCACGTTTCATTGCCGGTCTTGCGGTGCAGGCCCTGTCGTGCTTGCGTACCCACAATAAGACGCCGCAGGCACATTCTCGTTAACTATCGGCGCTCTTGGCTACCGTATGAACAGCATCTCGGCGTAGGTCGGCAGCGGCCACAGCTTGGCGTCGACCACGGTTTCCAGCTCGTCGGCGACGGTGCGCAGGGCCTGCATCGCCGGGACCACGTCGTTGCGGTAGCCCTCGGCCTGATGTTCGTGGCCCTTGGTCTCGGCGGCTTTGGTTCGCGCCTGGTCCAGGGCCTCGATGCCGGCTTCCAGCGCCGTGATCCCGTCGCAGACCCGAGCGAGCAGGGCCTTTTGCGTGTCGGCCTTGATGCCGGCGGCGGCGACCGCCGTGACCGCCTGGGCCAGCTTGGCTGAGTGTTCGCAGCAGGCGGGCAGGATCTGGCGCCGGGCCATCGTCAGCATCGTCAGGGCCTCGACGTTGATCTGGCGGCTGTAGACCTCCAGCAGAATGTCCGTACGGGCCTTGAGCTCGTTTTCCGTGAGGACCGCATGCTTCGTGAACAGGGCGACGTTCTCCTTCGACGGGATCGTCTTGATCGCCTCGACCGCCGAGCGGATGTTCGGCAGGCCGCGCCGGGCGGCCTCGGCCGTCCATTCCTCGCAGTAGTTGTCGCCATTGAACACGATGCGGGCGTGCTTCGTCGCGATGTCCTGCAGGATCTTCTGCGCGGTCGCCTTGACGTCGCCGTTTCTCTCCAACTCATCCGCGATCTCGCTCAGGGTCTCCGCGACGATCGTGTTGAGCGTGAAGCTCGGCCCGGAGATGGACTGCGACGAGCCGACCATGCGAAACTCGAACTTGTTGCCGGTAAAGGCGAACGGCGAGGTCCGATTGCGGTCGGTGCTGTCTTTCGGCAGGTTGGGCAGGGTCGAGACGCCCAGCTTGAGCTGGCCGCCGGCCTTGCTGTTCTTGGCGCCGCCCTTGGCCAGTTGTTCGAAGATGTCCGTCAACTGGTCGCCCAGGAAGACCGACACGATCGCCGGCGGGGCCTCGTTGGCGCCCAGGCGATGGTCGTTGCCGGCGTTGGCCACGCTGGCCCGCAGGAGCGTCGCGTACTTGTCCACCGCACGGATGACGGCGCAGAGCATCACCAGAAAGACCATGTTGTCGTGCGGCGTGGCGCCCGGGTCGAGGAGATTGGCGCCCGTATCGGTGGCCATGCTCCAGTTGTTGTGCTTGCCCGAGCCGTTGACACCCGCGAAGGGTTTCTCGTGCAGCAGGCAGACGAAGCCATGGCGCCGCGCGACCTTTTGCATCGTGTCCATCGTCAGTTGGTTGTGGTCGGCGGCGACGTTGACCGTAGTGAACACCGGCGCCAGCTCGTACTGGGCCGGGGCCACCTCGTTGTGCTGCGTCTTGGCGGTCACGCCCAGCTTCCACAGCTCGTTGTTGACGTCGTTCATGAAGTTGGCGACCCGCTCGTGCAGGGAGCCGAAGTAGTGGTCCTCGAGCTCCTGCCCGCGCGGCGGCTTGGCCCCGAAGAGCGTCCGGCCGGCCAGGACCAGGTCCAGGCGCTTCGCGCAGAAGGCTTGATCGATCAGAAAGTACTCCTGCTCCGGCCCCATCGTCGCGATCACCCGCTTGACGTTCGTGGTGCCCAACGCCCGCAGCACGCGGACCGCCTGGCGGCTCAGCGCGTCCATGGACCGCAGCAGCGGCGTCTTCTTGTCCAGGGCCTCGCCCGTGTAGGAGCAGAACGCACTGGGGATGTAGAGCGTGATGTTCTTGCCGTCCTCTCTGACGAAGACCGGCGAGGTGCAGTCCCAGGCGGTGTAGCCGCGGGCCTCGAACGTGGCGCGCAGACCGCCGGAGGGGAAGGACGAGGCGTCCGGCTCGCCCTGCGTCAGCTCTTTGCCGCTGAACTCCATGATGGTGCGCCCATCCTTCGTCGGCGAGATGAAGGCATCGTGCTTCTCCGCCGTCAGGCCGGTCATCGGCTGGAACCAGTGGCAGAAGTGCGTGGCCCCCTTGGCGATGGCCCAGTCCTTCATGGCGTTGGCGATCACGTCCGCGGTCGCGGGATCGAGCGGTTGCTCGCCGTCCAGGGTCCTCTTGAGAGATTGAAACACGTTCTTCGGCAGGCACTCCCGCATGGTCGCCTCGTTGAAGGCATTGCGACCGAAACCGCCCGTTACGCTACTGGACATTCCAGACTCCTCAATTGTGTTTTCGATTCGCTTTCTGATGCAAACAGGCGAGGCTTGCACTGTTCGGCAATCCCCAGCAGAATCCGCCGGCAGCAGCAAGCCCCGCCCACAATCCAATGCCAAAGGATGGTAAGAGCGCCGAGAGTCAGAGAAGGCAACCGCCTCGCCCGAGCGAAGCCCCCCGCCCGCGCCGTGCGCGGTCGCCGAACAGACCTGTATCCAGTCGCCATCATTCTCGTGTCTCCATCAGTACCGAGCCGGTTGCCGTCCGCATCGCTCACGAACGCCGAGTGGAACGCCAACCCGCAGATACGGAATTACAAATCGCATGCCAGGGCCACCCCTTCGGTGCAAAATTCCCATAAACCTTTGTTCCGCGGGGCGTTACCACAATGTCCGGCCCGCATTACGCATGGCCGTACTATACAGTTTTGTAGACCAGAGCCACCAAAACGACACTTTTGTAGTTCTTCGATGCACAAAAAGGGCCCTGCCGTTCGTGCAGCAGGACCCCCTTTTCGGCCCAGATGGGCACGAAAATGATGGCCGAACAAGAAAAGACAGCAACGTGTCACGGTTGCGGCAATGATCGCAGATCGGTTGCGGTTGCGCAACTCGTATCGGTTGCGTCGAGCGTCTGTCGTTTCGGTTGCGCGGACCGCCCCACGGTACAGGCGACGCATGACGCCACCGGTTGACGAGACGGGCATCGCAACCGATCGACGGCCAACGATCGTTACCCGATGCCCTTGATCGTCTTTTCCACGAATCCCTCGTTGACGGCGATCTCCAGCTTGACCTTCTTGAGCAGACTGCCCTGCTCCTTGTGACTGCGATAGACCTGGGCGACGCCCTTTTGCCGCCCCCGGCCGAGCACGCCGGTCACCGTGACCAGGTGCACCGATTCCCTCTGGCCATCGTATCGGTGTCCCCTTCATTGCGGATCGACCGATTCGATCGTCCTTGCGCTCATTCCCATCGAGTACGGACGTCAACCGATTCGCACCAAGGCGAACAAACGGCGTGCCAGATCCCCTTGCAGCACACGAATTGTCATAACTCTCCGCCGGACGGCAAATTACAGCGACGGCACACGCCCAAACGATCCATGCGGGTGTCTACATATTTGTAGCCAAGACTCTCAGCATCTACATTTCCGTAGCTTCTCTCGCTACGGCCATCTGCGGCGCGCGGGCATCGAGCCCTGGAAGGTCAGCGCCCGGCTGGAAGCCTTTTCCCTGGCAGACTACAGCCCAGCCAACGCGCACATCTGCGGCGAGGCCTTCTCCGACTACCAGGGCTTCATGGAAGGCGCCATCCGGTCGGCGCAAAGCGCCCCGACCCGGGCACTGGCCCGGAAAACCGCGGAGATGGGGCACGTCTCCCAAAGATGCTCACGTCTCCCACCCCAGCAGGTGCCCCACCATGTTCCCGGCGGCGTCCTCGTAGACCCAATGCCGCCGCGCGGGACCGTAGAACCGCGCGAGACGACGCAGCCCCTCGCCGCTGTCGGCGAAGACGCCCATCCCCGGCCCCCCGCGGGGCGTGACGACCTGTGCCTGACCCATGCCCGCACCCGCAAAACCCGCGGCCCGCCGCGTGCGTCGGGAAACGCTCCCGCCGCCCGCCGCCGCTCGCCCTTGGGGCCCGCGGCGCTCTCCAGACAGACCGCCATACTCATCCCCCTGATTTTAACCGCACCCCCTGCTCTGTCCAACATTTGGTTGTATATTTGAACAACTTATTATGCCGCGTGTTTCTAAGTCGCGCCAGAGCCGCAGGTTACCGCGGGGGAAAATCTCGCCGCATCCCGTCTCAGCGTCTTGGCAGCCCCAGACGAGCCCAACCCTCCGGGGGCTCTCTCCCCCGGACTCTCGCCATTCCCGGCTTTCCACCGATGGCATGCCGGGAGAACGAGCCGACGTGCCCCTGTAGGGTGTGCTGTGCACACCACTCTTGTTTCCCTCCCGCCGGCTTGCGGACCATCGGAACCCCACTTGTTTGACCTTGGGGGTCAACTCTTGGCTCTTGACAGATTGGCCCCCATCTTCTTCCCGGCCAACGACCTCAACACCGCCCGACGCAAGTCGCCACGCAAAGGCTACCCCGAATCGTCCGGCAAGATGTCACAGACAAGACTATGGTGCATCCCCGGTTTCCCAGCCTGCTGTCCACGTAACTCCCGAGGGGATAGCCGAGAAAATATTCCCCCGGTGAAACCTGTGGGATCCTGTTGACGTATAATGCTCAGAGCAATACAATGTACATATGAATGATATCCGCGTCTCGTGGGATGAGAACAAGGCGGCGCAGAACGCCAGAAAGCACGGCGTTCCGTTCGAGGAAGCCATGAGCGTGTTCTTCGACGAGAACGCCACGGAGTTTTTTGATCCGGACCATTCGCGGGCAGAAGACCGCTTTCTGATGCTGGGACTCAGCTCTCGTCTGCGTCTGCTCGTCGTGCACTACGCGGTGCGGGCCGGGGGCACGCAGATTCGCATCATCTCCGCGCGAAAGGCATCGAAGAACGAGTCCAAGCGGTACACACGGGAAAAACCATGAGAAAAGAATACGACTTCACGAATATGAAAGGCCGGAAGAACCCTTACGCCAGGCGGCTGAAGAAGCAGGTCACTCTACGGCTGGGCGTGGACGTGATCGAGTACTTCAAGGCCCTGGCGGAAGAGACCGGCATCCCCTACCAGAATCTGATCAATCTTTACCTCCGCGAATGCGCCCAGACCCGCAAGAAACCGGCCCTCTCCTGGGCGTCCTGACCCCGCGGAGGTTACTCGGGACACACCCCCAAGGGTTACGAAGGACCGACCCCGGTCAGGCCCGCGAGATGGGGACCTTCGGGGTCAACTGCTGACTCTTGACGGGGTGCATCACCGTTCTTGCGAGCCTCTGGGTCCAACACGGTTCGCTGCCGGCGGGCAAAGGAAAAGGGGACATTCTCCTTTTCCTTCCCTGGAAAGGAAAAGCAGAATGTCCCCTTTTCCGAATCCTGTGGAGTCAGCCGAACCTGGAACCGCAGAATCTCCAACTCGATATTGGCGTCGGCCAGATAGCCCGCCTTATTCTTGGAGTACTTCGCTCGTAGCAGGAGTGCCAGAATGGTCTGGAGCCGGCCCTCGATATCCCGCCCCAGGCTGTAGCGGTAGTGACGAGGGAACTTCTCCACATGAGGGAGCAGCCAGAGCGTGAAATCGTAGAAGTCGGCCACGACCTTGAGTTCCTTCGCCATGAAGTGCCCTCGCAGACAAAAGGCCGTATGGCACGTTCGGAGACTACCTCCTACCAGTCCCACGCGGCCCTGTGACGTAGATTCGGCTGCCGGGAGACTCGCCCGACAACTCAGGAACAGCGCCAGGACTT
>VGYL01000382.1 GCA_016872975.1 Planctomycetota bacterium | reverse complement strand
TAGAAGAAGCATCTCTGACGGAGTCGTAACGAAACGGTTGGCGTGAGGCCCGAGGCGGCACTGTAAAGAAGGGGAAGAAGGTACCTGACAGCTTCAATTGTTTCAGGAGCTGCCCTTTCCCCCTGCCAGTTCTCCCTTGCCGTCGCTCGGCGCGAGGTGGGATAATACACGCCGGAGAAACACCCTGATGAGACTGCAACGAAGACATTGAGGCCCGTTCCGTCCGGTCCCAGTGGTGGGTCCGGCGCAGAATGGCGAGACGCTCGCGGCAGACCTCTTGTCCGCCAGAACACCCTGAGTCAGACAGGCCGCCGGAGCGGGCGAGGAAATGGGACAATCGCGCGATGGGGCGCGTCCGAGAAAGGAGATTGGCCATGAAAGTCGATGCGTTCAACTGCCTGGCAATCGCTCCGTGGGGAAGATCGCTCCTCATGCTGTGGCTGTATGCCTCGATCCTCTTCCTGTTGGCCGGCCTGGTCGTGGTGGCGGCGTGGGTTCTTTCCCGCAGGAAAGCTGCGCGCGGCGCGCAGGACGGCGGAGCACCGCCTGCCGCGGGACCGGGCGCGACCGGCGGCAGGACGGAGCGACGACGCGCGTTCAGGGGACTGTTCTGGCTGCTCGTTCCGGTGAGCGTGCTGATCGCGGCCTACTTCGTCATCCAGCTCTACGTCTCACATCAATTCCGCGTTCTGTCCTCCGAAACGGAGAAGGAGTACGCCATGCTGGATCCGAATCGGGCGGACCATGCCAAGACGCTCGAAGAGGCCATCGCCACCCGGATTGAGAATCGGCGCAAGACGATCTTCTGGGCCACGTTCATTGCGAACGTCAGCGCCACGCTGGGCATCGTGGTCGGTATCGGAACCGTCTGGCTGGGCATCTGGAAGTACAGCAGCGCGCACGAGCGGCAGTTGGAGGATCGGGCCAAAGAGCACAAGGATCGCATCGCCGGAGAGTTGAGTACCCTGTGGCAATACGCCGTCAGCGGGGACTACGTCAAACGCGCGGGCAGTGTGGCGGGGCTGCAGGACTTCCTGTCGGACGACAAGGAGGAGTTCCGGCCGCGGGCGGTGGCCGCGTTGGCGCTGAGCGGACGGATGCAGTGCGTTGATGAGAAAACCCAGAAGGAACTCAGCGCGGTGGTCCTGGAAACCTACAAGCGCCTTCTCGAGGAGAACAAACAGAATGACGCCGAGAAAGTGCAGGCGCTCGTCAAGGAAACCGAGTGCACGATTCGGAGGATGCGCGAGACGAACGAGATCCTGAGAAACACACTGACCCCGGTCATCGAATACGCGATGAGGAACGTCGAGACCCGCACCTTGGTGAACGTATCGTGGCAGGGCTTGAGGCTCTTCAAGGCGGACTTTCGGGGCGCACATCTTAGCGGCATCGATCTGCGCGACGCGGTCCTGGAGGAGGCGAACTTCCAGGGAGTGGATCTGCGCGGGGCCCGGTTCGACGCCGCCTGTCGCAAGGGTGCCACCTTTGACGGCGCTGACCTACAGGGGGCCAACCTCGAGTACGCCGACGTGGCCGGGGCCAGCTTCAGGAATGCGCACCTGGAGACGGCCCTTCTGAACAACGTCAAGCTGCTCGACGCCGACCTCAAGGGCTGCCACCTGGCGAATGCGATCGTTAACTGGGACGATGTGGACATCGGGCTGACGAAGAGTTGGCGCGACGCCCTATTCTCCAACAACGAGGACAGTCCCGATGACCAGGCGCGCGGGACCACGTTGCGCCAGGCGCTGTTGCGCAGGTATGGCGACCGGCCCAAGGGCGGGAAGAGGGTCCTCATGCTGATGTGGGAAATGGAGCCCATCGTTTCCGGCGGCGGCTGGACGGCGGCCTACCATCTGGTGAAGAACATCTGTCGCAAAGGCGTCAACCTGACGATCATGGTCCCCTGGGTGGAGAAGAACATCTCGAAGGAGGCGTTCGGAAACGAGGTTGAACTGATTCCCCTCGGCGTGGAAACCGAGATGATCGTCCCGTCGCTGTATGAGGGCGAAGGACGTGCCCCGGGCGGTCCGAAGAACTACGGCGAAACGCCCGCGTCCGAGTGGCTGTCGACCTATGCCTACACGTATTCGCGCAGCCATGCGGACATCGTCAACCAGTTCACCGCCAAGGCGCTCAAGCACATCAAGTCACGCCGGGAGGGAGACATCGGCGTGATCCATGCTCACGACTGGCTGACCTTCGCGGCGGCCACGCAAATCGCGCAGGAGGCGCACATCCCCTGGATCGCCCACTTCCACTCGATCGAGGCGGATCGACGCAAGAAGCCGGCCCGATGGATCGCGATGGTAGAACAGCGGGCGTGCGACGCAACGGATCATATCATCGTGCCGAGCCACGTGACCAGACGACGCTTGATGGCGTACTACAAAGCCCCGTCGACGAAGATCACGGTCGTACCCAACTGCATTTCAGAGCAGGACTGTGTCGCGGGGCACCTGGTGGACATCGACCAGGCGGATGTGATCTTCGCGGGCCGGCCGGGGTGGCAGAAGGGGCCGGATCATTTCGTCCGCATCGCGCGGATGATCCAGCGGTTACGGCCCACGACGCGCTTTGCCGCCTTCGGGGTCGCTGGCGGCGACCGCTCGCCGTACCTCTACGGGTACCCGGGTGGCGCATCCTACAAGACGCTGGCGGAACTGATCGAAGCTACGAGGGACAGGTCCTTCGCCCGGTATCTCCCGCCGATGAGCAGACGGGAAAGTGCTCAGTTTGCCCAGTACCTGATGTCCGCTGCGGCGGTGAGAATCGAAGAGGATAAGGAGATAGTCCTCGCGCAGGAGAAAGCGCAAGGCTCCATGGCGGCTGTTATCCGGAGTCTGGGCTGTGGTTGCACGCTGCGGAGCATGCCGGCCTGGGGCGGCGACGACTACATGATCATCCCTGACGATGACTACAAACGCGACGGGGTCGCCGGGTATCGGGTCACCCTCAAGGGATTCGATGTTGATGCAGCAGCCCCGGAGGAGCCAATACGGATGCGTCGTTTTGTGCCCTGGGCAAAACGGTTCGAGGTGTTTCGCAACGCCAGCGTCCTCATTGTCCCCTCGCGGCACGAACCGTTCGGCATGATCGTGCTGGAGGCGATGCAGGCGGGGGTGCCGGTGTTCGTGAGCCGACACGCGGGCGTCAATGAAGTGGTGGACTCCGTGATCCGCATCAATGAGACCCGGCATTTCGAGACGGCGGTCAAGGTGGTCAATCTCCTGAGGAATTGCCACGCCTGGCAGGAGAAGATGCAGGCTCAGTGCACCGAGGTGTGTGCCTATGCACGGAAACAATGGGAGGACGCTCTGATCGAGTGCTGGCGCAGGTATCTGGACGCGGCCGCTCCGTCGCATTGATGCAAGACGCCCGGAGTGACCCGGCAGGCAAGGCAGAACCTCCAGCGCGGCTAACGTGACCGCGATAAGGGTTCTGCCATGTGCAGGACAGTCCTTGGCAATTCCGGGAACGCCGTGAAAGCGCCGGTCAAAGCCGGCAGGGAGACTGCGGGAACTGCGGGGATTTCGGTGGCAGCTTGCCTGTTTCGGTCCGGAGCTGCGGATGGCGTTCCAAGATTCCGCTGGTACCCGCAAAGCGATAGACGCATGGAATCCGTCTTCGTCCCGCTCTACAGCGTCCAGGCATGGAGGTAGAGGCGGCGGGCGCAGGCGTTGGGATCGCTGGTCACCTGCATCTTCGCGTCGTCTCGGTGGAGTTCGCAGAAGGGGCGGTTGTTCCGGCCTGCAGGAAGTCCAGATCCACGGCTGCTCGGACTTGCCGGCCGCCGGGCGACTGCAAGAGGATGGCCCGGTTCCCCGGGGCGGCCTCGATCGAGATCACGCGGTCGAAGCCGGCCGGGATCGGGGCTACGCCCGTGATATAGGGGACGACCAGGGGTCTCCTCGGGTTCAGACGCAGGCAGGTGGGGAAGCCGCGGGTGCTGATCGGGTTGCGGCGGGCGGAGTCGGCCAGGCCGAGGTGGAAATAGGCGGTGACCTCTTCCAGGCCCATCACGTTGACGTGCCGGCCGTTCCAGGGCGGATAGTACCGTCCGCCGTTGGAGAGCCACAGGACCGTGTTGCGCAGAATCCGCGGGTCTTTCAGGGCGAACCAGACGAAGCGCTCGGCCGGGAAGGTCACTGCGGTCCAGGCAAACGGCAGCTCCGGATCGCTCACCAGCGTGACCAGATCGTCAAAGCCGCGCCGGGCGGGGTAGCGGGTCAGATCGGCGGTTGCGCCGGTGACCGTCGGGACCGCTTCCAGGGAGTCAATCACGGCCCCGGGCTGCAGGCACGAGTAGCCGCGGTTCTCCGGGAGCTCGAACGGCCGGGGCAGGACCTGGGCGTGCACAAAGCGGCTGGTGGAAATGGACCCGCTGCCCGGCCGGTCCGGGAACTTGAGCATGGCATGGTGACCCAGGCTCATCGGGCCGCTCATTCCGCGGACCACGTGGCGACAGTAGAGCGTGTTCTCGCCGTCCCGCAGGGCAATCTCCTTGTCCACGCGTCCCGGGCGGATCTTCGTGGTCAGGCTCAGGTGCAGACGGGTCCCGCCGTCGCGGGTTTCGAGCGACTCCCGGCGCCAGCGAGCGTTGGCGGTCTCCCCATGGACCGGATGGCTCTCGCCGCGGAACACGGTGGCGTTGCGACCGAATGGCATACAAAAGAAATCGCCGCGCAGGACCTGGAGGATAGGCGGCACCGGCGGATCGCCCTTTTCGCCGGCCCACGGCGCCACGGAGTACGGCTGCAGCTTGCGGCCGCGACGATCGAAGGTCACCGGCGCGACCTGCCCACCCCGTTCGGTGACGAATGCCTCCACTGTGTCCGAAGCGATCCGCCAGGACGGCTCGCCGCACACGACTTCTTTGTCACGCGGGGTCTTGCGTTGTGCCTTCATGCCAGGCGATTGAAGCACCAAACGCCAGACCCGTCAAGAGGTGGCCGGAGGGGACGCACGGCAAACGCCAAGTCGTTGAGGAACGCCCGCTGCATGTCATGGCGAGCGAAGCGAAGCAATCTCCTACGCGGCGGATTGAGATTTGAGGGGTTGGCGACGGCTCGGCGTGGTATAATGGGGCAGAATATGATAGGAGCTAATGCCGATGACCTTTCAACGCATCACGATAGACCCGCGGGTCTGCGGTGGGAAACCGACGATTCGCGGGCTGCGGTTTCCTGTATCCCGGCTGCTGGGGCTGCTGGCTTCCGGCGAGACGCCCGAGTCCATCCTGAAGGCGTACCCGTACTTGGAGCCGGAAGATATCCAAGAGTCGCTCCAGTACGCGGCGCTGCTGGCCGATGAAGAGGTTGTCGAGTTCGCCTCATGAAGTTTCGCGGGGGGAACTACTCCGATAGGGAGATGTGCGAGCTGCTGGCCCGAGTGCTGCAAAAAGTGCCCTCGGAGGTTGTCGCGCGATCGGTCTGCGTCGTGGACCGGAAACGCATCCGCGTTACCCGGCTGCCCTTCGAGCGGAAGGCGTGATGGAAGGGCGTAGCAGGTCCAGTGTGGCAATTTGAGGAATTGGAGGACTCCATGATGCGACCCAAATTTCAGAGAATACCACGACGACAGTTCCTGGGCGGGGCGCTGGGCCTGCTGGCGGCGGGGCGGGCGTGTCCGGCCGGTGAGGGCGGAGACAAAGCCGGGGCGGCCGGCTTTATGGAGCGGCCCTGGCGTTTGGACCCGGTTTGCGTGCTGCCGCGCGGGCCGCAGGGGTCCTACGATGCGCGGGTGGTCGGCGACCCGTGTATCGTCTGGGACGAAAAGCGGGGGACGTGGCGGATGTTCTACTTTGCCTCTGGGCACGGGTCCGGTACCGCCTTGGCGTTCAGCCGGTCCCAGGAGCAGATCGGGCCCGGCGATTGGGAGAAGGCGGGCCAGCCGGAATTGACGAATCCTGAAGACCTGGTCGCCCGGCGCAACTGGCACAAGTGGTGGGTGGTGATGGATCTAGAGCGCAACAACCGGGCGGCGCGGATCGAGGGCCGCTACTGGGCGCTGATGGTCAGTGCCCGGCAACAGCAGGGCCAGCGGGAGCGGAAACACATTCAGGTGGCATACGCCACGAGCCTCGCGGGCCCGTGGACGATCGTGCCGCAGCCGATCCTCGCACCCGATCCGGACTTTCTCGACGGTCTGCACTGCGACACGCCTTCCGCTTTCTGGATGGCGCAGCAGCAGCAGCGCGTCGCGATTTTCTACAAAGGCTATCCATCGGTCGCCCAGGAGCCGCAGAGCGGCTCGCGGTTCGGCTCGGGCACCATCCTCGCCTACTGGCATCCGCGGGACGTGACCGCCCGCAAGGTGCGGGTCCTCCTGCGTTCCGGCGTCAACGACACGTGGCTCAAGGGCTGGATCAGCACGCCGCAGCCGGAAGCACCAAGTTCCAAGCACCAAATCCCAAACAAATTCAAAAGGAAAGAAAACACAAAATTCAAAACGGGCAGAGCCCCGTCCGTGGTTTTGGTCA
>VGYL01000381.1 GCA_016872975.1 Planctomycetota bacterium | reverse complement strand
GAGTGGCTGGCGTGCGTCGGCTTCTGGTGGAACCCGGTGCTGTGGTGGGCCCAGCGGAACCTGCGGGCCATGGAGGAGATCTGTTGTGACGACCTGGTGCTCTCCCGCCTGCAGCCCCAACCGAAGTCCTATGCGGACTCCCTCTTATCAGCCGTAGAATTTCTTGCCCGGCCGGCGGTGCGTACCCCGGCGATGGCAAGTGAGATCAACAGTGGTGGAAGCCTGGAAAGGAGATTCCGAATGATGGTATCAAGTAAGCCAAACCGATCGAGATCCCGTTGGCTGCGGATGGGTGTCTTGGCGTGCGCGCTGATGGTGCTACCCCTCGGCCTGGCCTCGGCCCAGGATTACGGCGCGGTCGCCAAGCGGCTCAAAGAGGCCGTGAAGCAGGGTGAAATCACGCCGCTACAGGCCGAGGCGATGATGGCCGCCCTGAAGAAAGAGCCCGGCACGGACCAGAACCGTGCCGACTTGGCCCCCATCTGGGAGAAGCTGCAAGCCCAGGTGCGCGCGGGTAAACTGACCAAGGAGCAAGCCCGCGACAAAATGATGGCGCTCAGGGCCGAGGCCGCCCAGAAGGACAGCAAAGACAACAAGACCGTCAAGAAGGACGTTACAGGGAAGGATCAGGACTTGGACAAGACGACGGCTTATCTGATGAAGCTGAAGGAGGACCTCGCCGCAGCCGTCGCGGCCGGCAAGATCAGCAAAGAAGATGCCTTCAAGAAGTACGAGACCACCAAGAGGAACATCCTGGAGAAGGAGGCGGGGGGCGCGAAGGACACCAGGGAAAAGGCGGCCGTCAAGAGAGACCTCAAGGACAGGCCGGTTATCAAGAAAGACATCAAGGATGAGCCTGAGCCGCCCGTCAAGAAGGACCGGGACTCGGACAAGGCACCGGCCGGTCCGACGAAGGTGAAGAAAGATCCGGAGGCGACGGTCAAGGCCGACAAGATCGGTACGAAAGACCCCGTCAAGAAACCCGAGGCCGGCAAGAAGGACGCTCCCGCGAAGGACATCAAGAAGACGCCGGCGGCCCAACCTGATTACGACGCCATCGGCAGAGAGCTCAAGGCAGCCGTGCAGGCGGGCAAGCTGACGAAGGAAGAAGCCAAGGCAAAGTGGGAGGCACTCAAGAAAGAAGCCGCCGGAAACAGAGGCAAAAATTCAACGACCCGGTAAAGGGCTGAGAAGGGAAGCCACAGAGGTCACAGAGAATGTGAAGTGTGATGGTTGACTTCTGATTGTTGATTTGAAGAGGCGCAGACGCGTCTGACTTCAAACTTCAAACTTCACACTTCAAACATCGAACTTCTTCTTCCCTCTGTGGCCAAGACTCCTGCCTAGCCTTGGAGCGGACCGCTGCAAGAATTGGAGTGCAGTCTGATACGCTGTGCCATACGAGTGTTTGCATGCTGACGGGCACACGAACGAGGTGACCTGATGAAGGCGATGCCGGCAATGAGGTTGAGCTTGTCTCTCCTGGCGCTCCTGTCCTTCTGTGACTCTGTGGTGCCTGCCCAGGCGACAGTCTCTGAGGGCTGGGCCACGGCAGGAGCCAATCCGCAACGGACCTCGTGGGTGCCCGAGGCCGCCCCCGGACTGCTGAAGCCGCTCTGGGTCAAGCCCGTCGAGCCCTACATCTCGCAGAAGGTGCAGATCGTCGCGGCGTCGGGGACCCTGTTCCTTTCCACCGCGCGGGGACTGTACGCATTCGACGCGGCTACGGGCGCCGAGCGCTGGGTCTATTCCACCGAGCTTCCCCTGGGGCACTCTCCGACGTATGCCGACGGCCGGCTCTACGTGGGCGGACTGGATCGCAAGATCCACGCGCTCGACGCCGCTACCGGCGCGGGGCTTTGGACCTTCAGCGCCGCGGGCGGCTTCCACACGAGTCCGCTGGTCGTCGAGGGGCGCGTCTACGCCGGCAGCCGTGACAGTTGCATGTATGCGGTCCAGGCGGGGACCGGAGAGTTGCTCTGGAAGCATCCCACCGGGGGACAAATCCTGCAGTCCGCCGCGTACCAGGACGGCGTCATCTTCTTTGGCTCGCAGGACGCGCACGCGTATGCCCTGGACGCCCGGACCGGAACGCAGGTCTGGCGCTCGGAGAAGCTGCCCGGGATGGGCTGGCATTCCTGGTGGCCCGTGATCTACCGGGACGTGGTCCTGTTCACGCGCACCGAGGTCGAGAAGGGTCTGGTGGGGTTCCAGAACGATTGGCTCTTTTCGCCGAACAAGGTGCCGAAGAGCCTGCCGGGAGTCCGCGGCACGGAGCCGGGCGACTGGGCAGCCGGCACGCCGACCGTCGATATCCGCACCAACCCCCACGGCGGGACGATTCCGGACTGGTTCGAGCAGTATCCCTGGCGGCGGAGCCTGATCGTTCTGAAGCGCAAGACCGGTCAGGAGGTTGCCTTCGACCTGGACCAGGATGGGACGACGGATGCCGCCCCGATGCTGTGGGCGTGGACCCATGCCGGGACGTGTTACCCGCCGCTGGTCAGCGGTCACGATGGCGTGCTCTACTTTCGCAGCATCACGCACGCCGTGGGGACCAGCATCCCCGGAGCGGTGCTGGTCGGCTGGAAATACGGCACCCCTTTCCTGAGTCTGCCGGTCTCCAACACATCGGGCCAGAGCGGCTTCTGGCCCGGCGATGAGCCGGTGGGGATCTCGGCGGGCGGGAGTTGCGTCTATTGGAATCTGTGCAACGACCGCTATGTGGGCAGCGCGGACCTGTCCGTCGCCAACACGGCCTTTCCCGACCCCGACGGCCGCCGGCAGTGGCGGCACCTGTCCGGCGATGGGTACAAGACCAGCACCCTGCCGGCCGGCTACAATAGCCAGGTCTCCCCGTATTTCTGGAGCGTCGGGCCCGCGAACATCAAGCCCATGTATTGGGCGCACGGCGACAACGTCGGGCCGACGATTTACGACGGCAGAATGTACGTGCACCGGGGCAATGCGATCGTTGCGTTCGGACCGGACGGTCCGGGCAGTAGCGCCCCGGTGTTGCCGGTAGCACGCATTCATCCGGCCAATCGTGGCGAGGGCGTCCCGCCCTTGCGTGTCGCGGGCATCCTGCCCGCGATTCGAGGGCGGGACGCCCTCGCTACGAACGAGCAAGGGCAGGATGCCCTCGCCACGGCACTCCGCGAGCAGTTGGCGACGGAGGTTCGGAACATCCTGGACCAGGGGCACCTGGTGGCCGGTTTTGCCAAGATCGGTCTCATCGATTTCCGCACGGTGAACCACTTGGGCGATTACCTGCTCCATTATTGGCACAATCCCGCGGACATGCTGCTGGTGTTGTTGCAGGCCTTGCCGCACCTGCCGCCCGAGATGCAGGACCCGGTGCGTCAGTATCTTCAGAAGGAATACGCCGCCTTTGCTCCGTACAAGTACACGCACATCGGGTTCACGGACGGAGCGCCGCGTGAGCCCTTCGCGTATCCGCCCTCGACCCGAGCCTTCGAGCATGATTTCGGGCCTCTGACGAGCAGTTCCTTCCGCGGCTGGAGCAAGCCGCCTCACAACGTCTATGCCATGTGGAAATACGCCCAGGCGGGTCTGGCCGACGCGGCCACGGTGTTCCAGCAAGCCGCCGGCGTGATCGGGTCCACCCCATCCGACCAATATCTCCAGGCGTTTCCGCACGTCCACAACGCCTACGTCGCGGGCTACGTGGGCTACGTGGAGTTGGCCAAAATGGCCGGCCGGCCCCATGCCACGCAACAGCAGGAATTGAATCGGCTGCTTGCACTTCGGGCCCGGACGTTCCGTTGGGACGTGCCGGCGGACACGGGCAACCCGCAGGGCGATCAGTACTTCTACACCCTGATCACGGCGTGGAACTTCATGCATCTGGTCCCGGAGCTGGCGGACTATCTGCGCCAGAACGCCCTCGTGAAGGTCCGGGACGCCATCGAGCGCTACACCCGCATGGCGCCGTATTGGATGGTCGGCCACAACGAAGAAGTGCAGCACGAGAATGGGATCACGCCCCTCTACCAGACCCACGCCCTGTTCCAGGCCAAGGCCCAGATTCTCCAGGCGTCCCGCGACGAATTGGCCAAGGTCCTGGACACGCCGCTGGTCCCCGCGGGGGATCTCTTCTACATGCAGAATCTGCTGGCCGCCCTGGAAGCCCCCGCCACGAGTTCCGGCGGCCCAGGGCAGCCGCCAGCCAAGGCCGAGTAGTTCCTGTCCCTCGAAGGGCAGAGATACGTGGCCTCTTGCCCAGTTCTCTCAGCGATCTATCAGGCAGGATCGTCCCCAAGGCCGGACCAGCGGAGGTCCGGCCTTTTTTGTGCGCCCGCCTTATCACCGTAGAATAAGGCACTTTCCCAGGCGTAGTATAGGGTGAGAATGATCGTTCTTGCGACCGCGTGAGTAGGCGACCGATGCTGGAAGACCAACGGCTGAAGTGGAAGTTCAAACGGGGCAGCGATGAGGCGTTGACGCGCATCTATGAGAAGTACCTCGACTCGATGCTGACCCTGGCCCTCGGTCTGCTCCACGATCCGGCGGCCGCCGAGGATGTCGTGCAGGGTGTCTTCGTTGCCTTTGCCCAGTCCCGGCGCAGTCTCCAGATGTGGGGCAGTCTCAGCGGCTATCTGGCCACCAGCGTGGTCAACCGCGTCCGCGACTACCGGCGGCGACAGCGACGGCAGTCTGGTAGGGTGGGGCTTGCCCCACCGGAGGATGCGAATGGTATGAGTTGGTGGGGCAAGCCCCACCCTACCGCGGCGCCCGCAGACGTGGTCATTTTCAGCGAAGAGGCTACCCGCCTCCATGACGCAATTGCCCAGTTGCCCGAGGAACAACGGGAAGTGGTGCTGCTGCGCCTGAAGGCGGACATGAAGTTCCGGCACATCGCGAAGCTCCAGCAGACGTCCATCAACACCGTCCTGAGCCGGTACCGGTACGCCCTGGAACGGCTGCGGGCCCTGCTGGACGGCGAACGAGAGAAGTGGGACCGATGAGACGTATCGAAGAAGCCATCCGAAACCAGTTCAACGTCGCCGCCGGCCCGGCGCTGCACGACCGCGTGCTCGCCCGGGTCCGGCGAGCGAAAGCACAATCCGAAACGACAGCGGCTCTGCCTGAGCCGACCATGAGGAGAATGATTATGAGAAGTCCAATCACAAAACTGGCCGCCGCAGCCGCGGTCATCGTCGCCCTCGTGCTGTTCCTCGGTCTTTGGGGTGAATCGACCCCTCCGGCCTATGCTCTCGAACAGACCGTCGAGGCCAATCAGAACGTTCGCTGGCTGCACATGAAGAACTTCACGGTCGGTCAGGAAGAGCCCCAGGAGGCTTGGATCGAATTCGGCACGGACGGGCAGGCCCGCCAAGCCCGCGCTCAGACGCCGGACTGGGCCAGCCCCGTGGACGGCGCCTGGGTGCTCACCTGGAGGGACGACACGGTGCAAAGATGGACCAAGAGAGAGAACCGACTGCATATCGCGAAGGCGGACAAGGTGCGGGAGCAACTGAACGCCGTGCTGCAAGAGACCGATCCCAGGCGGGTCGTCGCCCACGTCGCCGAGTTGGAGCAACAGGGCAAGGTCGAGATAGTCACCGAGGAATCGCCGGACAAGACCAAGCCTATCGCCGTGACGGTCACGTACCTGCCAGGCAGCGACAAGCCCGGCCAGCGAAAGGTCTTGTCCGTCGATCCGGAGACGAAGCTCGTCAACGCGATGGGGCTCTTCCGACTCAAGGACGGGCAATACTGCCAGGAAGGCCGGATCAAGTTGCGCGAGTACAATCAGCCGATCGACGGCAAGGTGTTTGATCTGACCAACGAGGTGCCGGCCAACACGGAGCGCCTCGACTTCACGAACATGGGCTTGGCCCAAGGGCAGCTCGGTGACGAAGAAGCGGCGATCCAAGTCGTTCGCCAGTTCTTCGAATCCCTCATGGCCGGCGATTACGACGCGGCGGGCAGACTGCTTCCCGTCGGCGCCGCGGCCGTCAAGGAGCAGTTCGGCCGCGTCAAGATCCTGCGGATCGTCTCCGTCGGACCGGGGGTCGCCCTTTCGGAGCCGGGGAAGAACTTATCCCGGCTGCGCCGGGGACTTTTTGGGTTTTCCACACGCAACACACTTGCCCATTATCCCCAAGGTCCCCAGAGCCCCAGGAGGTATCCACAAAAACAAATTCCTATACAATCAAGGTGCTGGGCGTGCCCTGCACGATCGAGTACGAGGAAGACGGCAAGAGGAACTCGCTCACAGTTCCTGGGATCAAGGTCCAGCAGCTTCCCCACCAGCCGGACCGCTGGCTGATCGAGACTTTTGGCAACTGATCCCTCTTCCCGCCGACAGCAGCATCCAAGGCCAAGCCTCCACCGCTTGGCCTTTCTTCTGCGCAGAGAATTGCGGGCCGGGTGTATACTAAGTGATCGCGCAAAAATAATCTGAACAAATTATTGTTGATCGATGTGAAAGATTGTGGGATAATACGTGCATGCAGGATGCACAGACTATCGCACGGATTCAAAGCAAGTAC
>VGYL01000380.1 GCA_016872975.1 Planctomycetota bacterium | reverse complement strand
CCTGACCGCCGACTGCACCGGGCTCGACATCCGCGACAGCTCGCGCAAGGGCGAGATCGGCCTGCTGCTCCAGACCCGTCCGGCCCTGGGCGGCAACGTCATGGCGACGATCCGCACGAAGAGCTCCAAAAGCCAGATGGCGACGGCCCGTCCCGGCGTGATGAAACGCCTGCCTGCCGACCCGGCCCGCAAGGGCAAGATCGTTCAGCACAAGGTCGAGCTGACCGACGACGACGTGAGCCTGGAGATCCTCAAGACCGAGCTGGGCCACGGGCAGGTCAACCTGCACGCCGACGCCATCGTCTCCGGCGGCAAGGGCATGCAGAGCCGCGACGGTTTTGAAAAGCTCATCAGCATGCTGATGGGGGCCCTGGGCAAGAAGCTCGAAACCGCCATCGAGCGCGGCGCGTCCCGGGCGGCGGTCGAGCAGGGGTTCATCGAGCGGATTCACCAGGTCGGCCAGACCGGGACCTCCATCGGGCCCAAGCTCTACGTCGCCCTCGGCATCTCCGGCGCGATCCAGCACATGATCGGCGTCGCCAACACTGAGACGATCGTCGCGGTCAACAGCGACCCGAACGCCCCGATCTTCAAGCAGTGCGATTACTACATCGTCGGCGGCGTCGAGGACGTGATCCCGAAGCTGGTGGAAGCACTACAGACGTAGGAAGTTTGAAGTGTGAAGTGTCAAGAATGCCATTGCGAGGCCCGATGCGCAGCGGCGCTTCGCGCCGAGGGCGACGAAGCAATCTCAATCCTTGGCATGGTAGATTGCTTCGCTTCGCTCGCAATGACATCTGTTGGACAGATAGACTTGTTCCTTTGGTGAGGAATTGAACGTGGCGAATCACAGTGAATACAGTAAGGTCTCGGTCCTGGTCGTGGGCGCCGGTCCTGCCGGCCTGGCGACGGCGATTCAACTGAAGGTCCTGAAGCCCGATCTCGATATCTGCGTGATCGACAAGGCCCTCGATCTGGGCAATCACAACCTCTCCGGGGCGGTCCTGGAGAAAGAGCCGCTGAGCACGCTGCTCGACACCGCCAAGCCCGGCTGGCGCGAGACCGATGAGGCCAAGCTGGTCCTCGCCAACGTGATCGACAAAGATGATGTCATGTTCCTGCTCGGTAGCGGCATGGCCTTCGGGATCTTCCCGATGCTCAAGATGGCCCGCTCCGTGGGCCTGGGCTTCGGCCAGATGATTCACCACGGCGACTATTCCGTCTCCATCAGCCGGCTGACGAAATGGCTGGGCGGGATCGCCAAAGGAATGGGCGTCGAAGTCCTGATGGGTTTCGCCGCCGACCACGTCGTCTTCAGTGAAGAAGTTTCAAGTGTCAAGTTTCAAGTATCAAGTGACGACCCTGCACTTCAAACTTCAAACTTCAAACTTCAAACTGGCTGTGCCTATGGCGTCAAGCTCGTCGATCAGGGTCTCAACAAGGAAGGCCACAAGGAGCCGAACTACGTCGAAGGCGAGACGATCCACGCGAAGTTCGTCGTCCTGGCCGAAGGCTGCGACGGGCTCGTCACCGAGCGGTTCGTCGAGAAGGCGGGCCTGAAACGCCATTCGCACCAGCTCTTCTCGCTGGGCGTCAAGGAGCTGATCAAGGTCACGCCCGAGCAATACAGCAAGTTCACGAAGGGCCGGGTCGTCCACGCGATGGGCTACCCGATCTGGACGCCCGTCCGCGGGCCCGGCATGTTCGGCGGCGGCATCGTCTACGCCGGCGAGCAGGACCACCTCGCGGTCGGCATGATCGTCGGCCTCGACTGGAAGCACCACGACTTCAACACGCAGGACGCCCTCGTGCGGTTCAAGGAGCACCAGTTCGTCAAGCCGTTCATCGAGGGCGGCACGGTCGTCGAGGCCGGCGCCAAGATGATCCCGGAAGGCGGCTGGCACGCGGTCCCGCGCGATCCCCAGACCAGCAGCATCGGCAAGGGCAATGTGATGATCCTCGGCGACAGCGCCGGCTTCGTCAACATGCTCAAGATCAAGGGCCTGCACAACGCCATCGATTCCGGCATCCAGGCCGCCAAGGCCATCGCCGCGTCGCTCGACAACCCCAACGCTGCCGCCCAGCGCTATACGGCCAACGTCGAAGGGTCCAACATCGCCAAAGAGATGAAGATGGCGCGGAACTTCCGCCAGACGGTCGCCAAGTTCGGGCCGCTGCAGGGCATGCCGCTGTCGGTCCTGGGGGGCATGCTGCCGGCGTTCCGGGTCGAGAAGGACTACGAGATGATGACGGGCGCCCCGTACCGGCTCAGGCCCAACATGAGCTTCGACAAGGACACCTTCACCGCGGTTGCCGCCACGGCCCACCGCGAAGAGCAGCCCTCGCACCTGCTGCTGGTCGATCCGGCGGTCTGCACGGAGAAATGCCTGCCGGTCTTCGTCGCCCCGTGCATTACGTTCTGTCCCGCGGGCGTCTACGAGGCGATCCACGGCCAGCCCAAGCCGGCCAACCCCTCCAACTGCCTGCACTGCAAGACCTGCCAGCGCAAGTGCCCCTTCGACAACATCCGCTGGACCGCCCCCGAAGGCGGCGGCGGCCCCCGCTACAAACGGATGTGACAACAGAAGAGAACGAAATCCGCAACTTCGCATCGAGCAAGAGTTGGCCATTCCCAGCCTTTCGTGTATAATCACTAGCATGAAAGGTGGTGCGCTGAGAATTACCGACATTGTCTGGAAGGAGCGCGTTGTTAGGAAGCTCGGCGAGAAACACGGCGTTTCAACCGCAGAGGCGGAAGAGGTGCTTCTGTCCGGGCCGTTGGTCAGAAAGATGGCCAAAGGGCATGTGCAAGGGGAAGATGTCTACGCTGCCTTGGCTCAGATTGACAGCGGAAGGCGGTTGATCGTTTTCTTCATCAATAAGAAGCATGGCCTGGCGCTGCCGATTTCGGCACGCGACATGAGTCTTTCGGAAAGACGGTATTATGAAAGACACAGATAAACAAGTTGATCCGTTGCCGGAGGAGTTTGCGTCGGAAGACGAGGCGGCCGAATTTTGGGACCAGCACAGCCTGACGGACTACGAAGAGCTCCTGGAGCCCGTGGATTTCGAGGCCCAGATCAAGAGACGCCACTTTGAGATCGAGGTGGACGAGGAGAGCTTCATGGCTTTGTGCCACACGGCCAGGAAACAGCACAAGCCCGTCAAGGAACTGGCCAGCGAAATCCTCAAGAAGAGCCTTGACGCCGCTTGAGCGGGCGTCTACGAGACGATCCACGGCCAGCCCCAGCCGGCCAACCCCTCCAACTGCCTGCACTGCAAGACCTGCCCGCGCAAGTGCCCCTTCGACAACATCCGCTGGACCGCCCCCGAAGGCGGCGGCGGCCCCCGCTACAAACGGATGTGACCCGCAAGACAACCCGGCGAGGCCCCGTTGGCCTCGCCCGCCACTCATCCTGGTGATAGCGGAGTCAATAACGATCTCCGCCGGAACCCTCCTGCCCCGACCCCAGGCAACGCATCACGACCACGAACCAAAGCGAGGTAATGATGAGCGAAAGCGTACAGCCGACCGCCACCAGAGCAGGCGCCTCGACAAGGAAAGCGTGTAGATATCGCCCAAACTCCATTGTCACCGTCGGTTCGATCGCCATCGTCGACACCTGTCCCATCGGGCACAGGACGATGCGCGTTCTGGACGCGCCGCCGGAAGGCTATTCCTTCTCGCCATGCTTGCGGAGCAGGGCGGCAATTTCGTCGAACCCCAGCTCCTTCACCAAGGCCAGAGCAGTCTGTTCCTTGTTGTCTCTTATGTTCACGTCGGCGCCCTTGGCGATCAGCGGTTCTGCGGTGTCCCTATGACCGCGTAAGCACGCTATGTGCAACGGTGTCCGCCCGGTGCTGTCTATGACGTTGATGTCCGCCCCCTTGGCGATGAGCCATTCCACGAGATCCGTCGCGCCGGCGGAGCACAGAAAGTGCAGCGGTGTCATGCCCTTCCCCGCGCTGTCGCCGGTAACTTGCGCATTCAGCGCGGCGCCCTTGGCCAGCAGCAAGTCTACGATATCGTGGTAACCATGGACGGATGCATAGTACAAGGGGGTCAGGCTATTGGTGTTCTTTGCATCGACGGCCGCGCCTGCTTCCAGGAGAAACTCCACCACGTTCTTGTTGCCTGAGTTGGCGGCAGCGTGCAAGACGGTGGCACCGGAATCGTCTTGTGAATTGAGGTCTATCCCATCTTGCAGACACCCCTTTACTTTCGCCATATCGCCCACGTAAGCAGCAAGGTGCAGAGCGGGGATTCTCGCTCCCTTGGCAACCAGGAGTTCAACCACTTCTCTGCGGCCCGGTGCCGAGCTTTTCATGGCTTCCAACAAAGACGTGCTGCCACCCCTGTCCTTTGCATTGATATATGCCCCCTTGCTCAGTAATAGTTCGATGGTCTGCTCGCTCCCACTCGCGGCGGCACAGTGCAGAGGCATCATCCCATTCCAACTGGAGGCATTGACGTCTGCTCCATGGCTGATGAGGAACGTGGCTACTTCGATATGGCCTTTCTCCGACGCCCAATGGAGCGCTGTCCTTCTTTGGTCATCCTTTTCATTGACATCGGCGCCTTTCGAAATCAGAGACTTGAGCTGCCCGATGTCGCCGTCTGCCGCAGCTTTGTGCAGCGACATACCGGCGGCCTTCGATTGTGCTCTGGCCGACAGCACAAGTGTCGTAGGGACGGTCAATAGTGCTAAGAGCACTACGACTGTCGCCGCTGTCGGACTCGGACGCTTGTAGAATCTTCTTCCTGGTCGCAACAGGGCTCTTATCCTTTCCTCGATGTTCTTCACGGGCCGGCGACGGCCAACGACGGCACCCGCCGGGTGGATTCCTGGGCCTGGATCAGGGCGCTGACGATGGTGGCGCTGTACTCCTTGGGCCTGGCGTTCAGATGGGCGACGGCGATCTCATCGCAGGCCTTCTCGCGCTCCTGACGTATCTTGCGGTTCGCCCACCAGACGAAGGGGTGGAACCAGAACAGGGCTTGGGCGACCACCTGGAGCGTGTTGACGGCGGGATCGAAGCGGAGGACGTGGCTCAGTTCGTGCGCCAGGACGTCCCGGCGGTGTTGGGGGCTCTCGATGGCAAAAAAGCCGGCCGGAACGTAGATGCTCCCCCGCAACAAACCCCACACGAATGGCTGGCCCACCCCCTCCACGATCCAGATTCGCGGCAGACGCCGGATGCCGTAGACCGGCAGGAGGTCCGCCATCTCCGCCAGCACGTCGTCGGGAAGGGGTCTTCGGGTTCTTCGCAGCCAAAGACGGCCCCGCAGGGCCCGCAGGAGATTCATCATCAGATAGCCGCCGGCACCGGCGATCCAAAGAATCCCGAGCCAGCCGGAGACCGAGAGACGAGGCTCCGAGGTCTGCGGCACAGGGGGCGGAAGTACGGACTCCCGCGGCTCGCGACCGAGAGGATTGGCGGCCGGACTGGGGAAGTGGAAATGCTCGTCGGTCCAGATTGCCCCTGACAATATAGGAGGGACCCTCTCCGGCATCGTCTCGGGCAGGACCCGGACCGGCACCAGGTACAGCGGCGGCACGAGACACTTGGCCAGCACGACCAGCCAGAACAGGTAGCGGACATGCGCGCTGCGTCGTCGCAGGGCGAAGGTGGCGACCGCCACAACCGTCGTCAACACGGCAATCTGCCCGCTTTGGGCGACCAGGTACCGCATCAACTCGCTTAGATAGGCATCCATCGTCAGCACCTCCGATCGGTGTTCTGCTACGATTCGTCGATGAGTTTCTTGAGTTCCTCGATGTCCTTCGTGTCGATGCGGCCTTCGCGGGCCAGGAACTGCATCAGCGGCTTGGGGTCACCCCCAAAGAGGCGGTCCAGGAAGTCGAGGACGGTCCGCTTGACGACCGCCTCGCGCTTGACCGCGGGGACGAAGAGGTGGGCCTTGCCTTCTGCCTTGTGGGTCAGATAGCCCTTGTCCTCCAGCCGCCGCAGGAGGGTCTGCACGGTCTTGTACGCCACTTTGCGATTCGCCGGCAGGGCGTCGTGAATCTGCTGCACCGTCGCTGTGCCGAGCTGCCAGACCAGCCGCAGGATTTCCGTCTCCGCCGGGCTCATCGCCCGCAATTTTCGTGTGCCCATGCCGATCTCCTCTTACAAATGTCTGACGCCATTATCCTACATCTGTAAGACATGTCAAGCGAAAAAAACCGCGGCCCGGCGATTCTTTTTCAACGACCGGTAGAAGGCTAAAAAAGGAAGCCACAGAGGTCACAGAGAATGGGAAGTGTAATGGTTGATTTTTGATTGTTGATGTGAAGAGCGCTGATGGGTCTGACTTCACACTTCACCCTTCAAACATCGAACTTCCTCTTCTCTGTGTCCTCTGTGGCCCGGATTCCTGTTTAGCCTTTAAGCGGGTTGTTGTTTTTCTTGTCTCATCCGGTTCTCGTGTACTTGCCGAATCCGGGCACGTCCCAGGCAGGCGCGCACGGGAAATCTGTGCTTTGGACCAATAGCATCGTATTTGGCTCAAAGCACCGAATCTCCGGG
>VGYL01000379.1 GCA_016872975.1 Planctomycetota bacterium | reverse complement strand
AGAAGGTCAGCGGGCTCTGGGCGGCGGCGAAGTGGTCCCGCCGGAAGTTGAGCTCATCGGTCACGTAGCCTTCACTGGAGTCGATATACTCGCCGTCGAGACCCACCGTAGCACGGGCATCTTGCCCGTGAGTAGCATGGGCGTCCCGCCCATGATCCGGAGCACTCACGGCCGGGACGGCCGTGCTACTCATGGGCGGGACGCCCATGCTACGTTTCCCGTAGAGCTTCTCGCGGACGCTGGGGCTCCATTTGCTCTTGAAGTCCGTGACGTCACCCGCGACGCCAGGCATGGAGTTGATGCTCCAGACGGCGCCGTCGCACCAGGGGGTGTCGAGCAGGCGGGCGCTGAAGCGTCCCTGCTCATCATGGTAGCCGCTCGTGAGCAGGGCCAGGGCGCGCGTGTCTTTCTTCTCGGTCGCCAGCCGCCGCGCCTCCGCCAGGGCCGCCTCGATCGTACGGGGCATGTCCTTGGGCATGCGCATCCACCAGGTCATCGGCTCCGTGTAACGGAACGTGAGGATCCCATGCTGGTCGTCCCAGGCGATCTCGTTGTCGCCCTCCTTGAACCGAAAGCCGAAGTCTTCCCAGCCCTTGACGGCGCTGATCTTCGCAAACGGCATCCAAAGGCCTTGGTCAGCGATCCGGCGATGAAAGCTCTCCGGGAACAAGTCGTAGTATCGCTGCAGCGCGGCCCGGAACTCGCCTTTAGAGTCAAAGAGGAACCTGCGGAAGCGCAGGTGTGCCGTCGGCTTCTCCGGAGTCAAGCCGAGATCGTACGCCAGGAACAGTTCCTGCGTCCCGGCGTTGTAGCCGACTCGGAAGAACGCCGGTTCCGCCATGTCGATACCGAGAGCGACCGCCTTCTCCTTGTTGGCGACGGCGGCAAACGGGTAGCGGGATAGCCGCCCATTGGAACCGGCGGCGAATCGGCCGGCGTTGAGGTACTCGCGGCCGGGCTCCACTTCCACGGTCCGGCGGGGGTCGTGAAGCCAGCGGCACTCCTGGGCCGACATAGGTACGGTGTAGACGAGAGTCACGGCGCGGTCCTTGCCGCTGGTGTCCGAGAGCGTAACGTCAAAGAACGCGGATTCACCAGCTTCCGCTTTCGTACAACTGAGTTTCAGATCCAGGGCGGAGTTCTCGATGCCGACGAACGCGGTGCCGGCGGCCACGTCACGGACCTGAAATCCCTCTTGCGGCCGCGTCTGCGGCACGACGGCAACGCCGTCGAACAGGCACGCTCCCGCCGGCGTCTGGACCAGGCGCAACGCGGCGTCGCGGAACTGGGCGGCCCCCGTGTGGTTGCGAAAGAGCAGGTTGACGGTCACGCTCTTGACGGGTTTCTCCGGCAGGATCGTCACCTCGGCCTTCTCCCAGTCGTGCGTGCCGGTGTTGAAGGAGTCCGCCTGTCCCCACAGAGGAGAGCCGTCCTGGTAGACGAGGTCGAGATACAGGGCATAATCCCGGCTGCGGCTGCCGCCCACGTCCTGGGCCTTGCTCCAGGCGGTTGCCACGATCGGCTCGGGTCGGGTCTGGTTGAGCGTTACCGTCTGGGCGACGCCGCGCTGGACCCGGGCGTCGCCGCCGTTGTCGCAGGTGAAGACGCTGTCCTGTTGACGGAAGCCCTGCCCGAAAGGCCGCCAGGCATTCGCCTTCAGCAGGTTCTCCCCGCCATCACGCGCGTCCAGCACCTTCTTGAGGACCACGCCGTCGGCAGACTCTGTCTTGACCGGCTCACCCAGGGCGTTGAGAGGCTCTTCGACCGTGAGTCGATTCCCCAGGGTTCGGGCCAGATCGGGCAGGTCATACGTGGTCAAGGCTCCGTGCACGACGTTGACCAACTGATTGCGGGACTGACCCAGCTCGATCACGTTCGACCAGGACGCCAATCCGCGCACCAGCTTGACCGAGCCGAAAAGCTGCGGCTCCAGGGCCGCCGCGTGCAGAGCGGGCATGCTCACGTGACCCACCGCGATCACGTCCACCGGGCCCTGGTGCCGGCTCTGGAGGAATCGGGCACAGGTCAGGATGTCCTCGGCGCGCATGCCCACGTAGGAGCGACCGAGGAGATAAGCAGTGAGAACATCTTTGGTATCCGAGCCGAACAGGGTGCCCCAGCCGCGTTTCGACTGGGTTTGCCCCGTGCCCCGCAGGTCCACGACCATCACCGTTCGGCCGGCGTTCGCAACTTCGTTGACGGCAGCACTGTTGGTTTCCATGCCGTTCTCATGGAGATACAGCACAGCACCCGAGATGGTCCCCTGATTCGGAGTCACCCGTACGGCCGGCAAGCGGATCCCCTCTTCCGGCGCAATCGTCAGCTTCTGCACACGCAAGCTGTCGCGCTGGACGGTCTCGTGTTCCTGGACCTTCGGCTCGGGCAGCTCGTCGAGCGCGCGGATGCCGGCGAGCAGACGGATGCGTTTGAACATGTCCTCCCTGGGGGACTTGTCCCAAAGCTCCTTGCGACGAGCGGCCAATTCCTTCTCGTAGTCGCGGTTGAGGTCATAGGTGGACCGTGCCCCTTCCAGGTGCATCACCTGACCGTCCGGTGTGCAGCGGAGCTCGTCGCCTTTGAGCAATTCAATCTTCGGCTCCGTGATCGGCTGATCGTTGCCGAGCAGCCAGCGGGCCATCCAGCGGACGATCCCCTGTCGCTGTACGGCGTTGTAGTTGTGCTCGGCGTCGTTCTCCAGGAGGCTGATCCGCTCGGGGACGCCCAGCCGGGTATAGAGGCGGTTGGCGTAGCGGTAGCAGTTCCACGTCCCCTGGATGTCGAAGAAGTCCTTCGTGGCGGCGCAGAGGAGGATCGAGATCGGCGCCCGCATCATGAGGTAGTCGGCGTGGTCCATGCCGAAGGCGATCTGCCCGAAGATGTTCTGCTCGGCGTCCTGCGGCCCGATGGTCGAGAGCAGGGCCTCGAAGCCGGTGATATAGCAGCTTGGGGCGGCCACGGAAATGCGGTCGTCCAGGGCCATCAGGTAGGAGGTTTGCGTGCCGCCGCCACTGTTGCCGGTGCAGCCGATCCGGCTGGGATCGATCTCCGGGCGGGACTGGAGATAGTCGATTGCCCGCATGCCGTCCCAGATCTCGAACCAGGCGGTGTTGCGGCCCAGCAGGATGCTGCCGATCCCGACCATCGTGTGAGCGGTCGTGCCCCGCAGGCCCGGCAGGGCGGAGGGCATCTGGCTGCGCTCGCCCTGGTCGATGGGATCGAAGACCAGCGCCGCCATGCCATGCAGGGCCAGGAGCGCCCCCATCGTCTGATATGCCTCATAGGCCTTGGCATCGTTGGCATGGCCGCAGGGCACGAGCACGCCCGGCACCGGCGGCGCGCCCGTGGCGAGGGCATCTTGCCCTTGTGTGTCGCGGGCATCCTGCCCGCGTTTCGAGGGCGGAACGCCCTCGTCACGTGAAGCAAGGCCAAGATGGCCTCGCGACGCCGGAACTGCATCAGGCAGAAACAGCAGGGCGGTGACATAGTGCTTCGGCTGGCTCTCAAAGATCACCTTCTCGACCCGGTAGCCGTCCCGCTGGACCACCCCGGTAATCTGAGGATTCAGCGGCGTCTTCTCGGGCAGGCCGCCGATGGCCCGGAGAAAGTGCCTCCGCAGGTTCTGCTGGTAACTCGCGATCTGTTCCGGCGTCTTGAGCCCCTCATAGCGCTGCCGCCACTGCTCGAAGCGCTGTCTGGCCTCTTGTTGAAGGTAGTGGGCCATCATCTCGTCGGGTTTCGAACTGGACGCGGCCCCGAAGGCCCAGCCACCCTGCAAAAATCCCATGACCACCATGACCAGCATCGTCTTCTTCATAGCTGTCCCTCGAAAAACCCATGTTGCCGCAGCCCACGCCGTGGCGCGGACCGCATGTCGTGGTTCTTTCGTGGCGCGGGCCACATCCGGCCTGTTGATCGTACAATCGACCCTTCCTTTGGGCAAGCCTGCAAATCTCGTGGACGCGCGGGAGGACGGCCGGTACAATCTTCGGGGATGACTCGAAGAAGGACACGTACGTTGACACGGTGCACCAGAGTGAAGGGGAGTCCTATGGCAATCACGGTTGCTGTCCTGATGTGTCTCGCGACGGGGGGATTGGCCGGGAACGAGCCTCTGGAGGCATGGAAAGCAGGTATTGCGACGGTGGTCATCACGCCGGAGCAGCCGATGTGGATGGCGGGGTACGCCTCGCGCACGAAGCCGTCGGAGGGCAAGATCCATGATCTGTATGCCAAGGCGCTGGCCCTGGAAGATGGCCAAGGGACGCGGCTGGTGATCGTGGCGGTGGACCTGATCGGATTCCCCCGGGAGTTCCGCGATCGGATGGAGAAGGAGGTCGGCGCGCGATACAAGCTTCCTCCGGAAGGTCTCCTGCTCAATGCCTCGCACACGCACTCCGGGCCGGAGCTGCGGGCCTGGCGGGCCACGCAGATGTGGGACTTGCCGCCCGAGCAGATTGAGCTGAGCAAGCAATATTCCGAGACCTTGCGCGGCAAGCTCGTCGAGTTGGTGGGCCAAGCCCTGGCGGACCTGACGCCCGCACGCCTGTCCTACGTGTATGCCCGGACGGGTTTCGCCATGAACCGCCGGCTCCAGGGTGCCAAGGGCTATTCGATCGCTCCGAATGTCGATGGTCCGGTCGATCACGAGGTCCCGGTCTTGCAGGTGCTGAGCGCCGATGGGAAGAAGCGGCGAGCGCTGATGTTCGGCTACGCCTGCCACAACACGACCCTCAGTGACTATGAGTTCTGCGGCGACTACGCCGGTTTTGCCTGGCGATATGTGGAGGAGGCCCACCCGGGGACGACCGCGTTCTTCATCACCGGCTGCGGCGCGGACCAGAATCCCACGCCGCGACGGACCCTCGAATGGGCCCAGCAGCACGGCCGGGCCTTGTCGAACGCCGTCGAGGCGGCCCTCCTGGCCCGTCCGCGTCCCGTGCGGGGACCGTTGAAGGTGGCCTTGGAAGAGGCGATGCTGGAGCTGGAGCGGCCGCCCAGTGTCGAGGATCTCAAGAAGCAGGCAAGTTCCACCACCGCCAGCCTGTACGAGCGCCGGCACGCCGAGGAATTGCTCGCGGAACTGGAAAAGACGGGGCGGGTCAGCAGCACGTACCCCTATCTGGTGCATGTTGCCCGATTCGGCGACGATCTGACGATGGTGGGGCTGGCGGGCGAAGTCGTGGTGGACTACTCGCTGCGACTGAAGAAGGAATTGGCCGGGCCGGCGGTCTGGGTGGCCGGGTACACCAACGAGGTCTCCGGCTACGTGCCCTCCCGACGGGTCCTGGAGGAAGGCGGGTATGAAGCGCGTGGGGCCATCGTTTACTACAGCACGATCCCGCTGCCGTTCACCTCGTCGATCGAGACGCTGATCGTGGACAAGGTGCATGAGCTGGTCCGGAGAACGCGGACCGCCGCGAGTCAATGACACCGCTTGATTTGGCAGGAGAGGAGCAACCATGGCAATAGACAACGCGAATCCGAATCGTGCGTGCACCCGGCGGGGCTTTGTGAAATCCGCGAGCGTCGTCGCGGCGGGCGTGGCGCTGGCCGGCCCCTTGGCACGGGAGACCCTCGCGCTAGCGGGCGGGCCCAAAGCCGTCACGTACCCGACCGACAAGCATGCCCAGGCCGACCACTGGCCTTTGTACGGGCCGCAGGATGAGCAGGCGGTGCTCGAAGTGATCCGGCGGCCCAGCTACCGGCCGATCGACGACTTCGAGAAGGACTGGCAGCAGTACCTGAACGTCCCCTACGTCAAGGCCCACTGCAACGGGACCAGTGCGCTGGCCTCCATGTACTTCGCGCTGGACCTCCCGGCCGGCAGCGAGATCCTGGTGCCCAGCTACACCTTCTTCGCCACGATCATGCCGATGCGGCTCTTCGGCCTGGTGCCCGTCTTCGTGGACATCAATCCCCGGACGCTGAACTTCGATCTGGACGACGCTAAACGCCGGCTGACGAAGAACACCAAGGCGATGGTCCCGGTGCACTGGCTGGGCCGGCCCTGCGAGATGGACGACATCCAGGCCTTTGCCCGGGCGAAGGGGCTGATCGTCCTGGAGGACGCAGCCCACGCCCACGGCGCCTCAATGCAGGGCAAGAAGATGGGGGCCTGGAGCCGGATGGCGATCTTCAGCTATCAGACCAGCAAGCCGCTGCCCATGATCGAGGGCGGCATGGGCATCTACCAGGACCGCGCGGACTACGAGCGGGCGACGACCTTTGGCAATTACGATCTGCCCGGCCGGTTCCCGCAAGACAGTCCCTGTCGCCCCTACCAGGGGACGGGCCTGGGTCTGAAATTCCGGATGCACCCGGTTTCGGCGGCCCTGGGACGGGTGCAATTGCGCGAGTTGGACCGTCGCAACGCCATGATTACGGCCCAGGTCCGCCGGCTGAACGATCGCCTCTGCGCCCTGCCCGGCCTGTACGAGCAGGGGGCCCGGCAGGACATGCAGCGGGTCTACTACGCCTGGAACATGCTCTTTCTGGATGAGGCCCAGGCGGGGATGTCCCGGGCCGCGTGCGTCAAAGCGCTGAAG
>VGYL01000378.1 GCA_016872975.1 Planctomycetota bacterium | reverse complement strand
TGGAGTTGGACAAGCTCTTGAAGAAGCTCTCGAAGTACGACGCCCTGATGATCGACGACTTCGGGTACGTCAAACAGGACCGGGACGAGATGGAGGTCCTGTTCACCCTGTTGGCCTATCGGTACGAGCGCGGGAGCATGCTGCTGACCAGCAACCTGCCGTTCTCGAAGTGGGAGGTGATCTTCAAGGACCCGATGACGACGGCGGCGGCCATCGACCGGCTGATCCACCACAGCGTGGTGCTGGAGCTGAATGTCCCCAGCTACCGGGCCGAAGAGGCCAAGAAGAGAAAGAAAGACGACGATACGGGTCCAGAACCAGCCCCCCTATAGGGGGGCTGGGGAACGGAAGAAATAATTGTCGCTGAAGGGAAAAAATAGTTGACGTTAATCAACAGCGGAATCCAACGAAACCGTCATGAAATCCGCTCCCTCGCTCACTCTCTCCGCCACCCCGTACCGTTCCTCACCCAGACCAGTAGAAGCGAGGTTCTTGTAACACGCGTAGCAATAAGCACTTATGGAAATCCAACCGGATTTTGTGGCCATAGGTTGGCACTGCAGGGGCTTCTCCCGGGCTGGGGGTGGGGCGGGCTCATGAGGACTCCTTGGGCAGAGCATCTGTTTGTCTCGCAGGCTGCGAGACAATTCTGCGTCGCCCTTGTCGCGCAGGTTGCGCGACAATTGCCGGGTCCTGAGGATAAGCGAGGTAGAAGGCACGCATTCGATAGATGTTGCCGCGCGAAAGGCCGGCCAAGGCTGGAAACTCCCGCGGGATATCGGCGCCCAAACGATCGATTACCGCTGCCCCCCAACCCGCCGCATGTTGGCGTTCGATGATGTCTCTTCCGATGCTCCAACAAAGTGTGATCAACTCACGATTGACCGATAGGGCGGCAGGAATCCGCATTGCTGCGAGCGACTGCTTGCGGTACGATCTTGAGAGCCGCGATAGAGGATTGATGATGGACATAAGGACACAGATTGAAGCCGAGTTGGCGCGCCTGGAGCGGGAGAAGGGCGTGTGCGTCGTCTATGCCTGCGAGTCGGGCAGTCGGGCGTGGGGGTTCGAGTCGGCCGACAGCGACTATGATGTCCGCTTCCTCTATGCTCGTCCCACCGAGTGGTATCTGCGCGTCGTGCCCGGCAGCGATGTCATCGAGCGGCCGATTGATGGGATGCTCGATATCTCCGGCTGGGACCTCCGCAAGGCGCTGCAATTGCTCCGCAAGTCCAACCCGCCGTTGCTGGAGTGGCTGCAATCGCCGATCGTTTACCGCGAGCGGCGCGGCATCGTCGAGCGCATCCGCGGGCTCATGCCGCAGTATTACCAGCCGGTCGCCTGCTATTATCACTACCTGCACATGGCCCAGGGCAACTACCGCGACTACCTGCGCGGCGAGACGGTCTGGCTGAAGAAGTACTTCTATGTGCTCCGGCCGGTCCTGGCCTGCCTGTGGATCGAGCGGGGCTACGGGATCGTCCCGATCCAGTTCCAGGCCCTCGTGGACTGCGTGCTGGACGACGAGGACGTCAAGGCCGCGGTGGGGGATCTCGCCCGCCGCAAGAAAGCGGGCGAGGAATTGGACCGCGGGCCGCAGATCCCCCGGATCTCGGATTTCCTGGCGCGGGAGCTGGACCGCCTGTCGGCCGGGCAAGCGCCGCCGGCGGTGCCCACGTCTTGGGCCGGACTCGATCAGGTCTTTCGCGAGTGCCTGATCGAGATCTACGGCGACCGCGTCCAAACGGCCCCGCCTGCCGGCGAACAAGCGTGTTGACAACTGCAGGACGGAGGACTATGCTTCCTATGCGATGGGGAGACAGCAGTCATGAGGGATGGTTATGACGGTTACAGAATTTCGGACGTTGCTCCGTGCCGAGCCTTTTCGGGAATTCATTATCCACTTGGCGGATGGACGCTCCGTTCCGGTGAAGCATCGCGAGTTTGCCTTGCCCTCACCCAGCGGACGCACCGTGATTGTCTACCAGCCGGACGATTCCTTCGAGATCATCGATCTTCTGCTGGTCACCAGTCTGTCCGTCAACGGCGAGAAATCCGCCCAACGCAAGCTGTAGCACGGTGATCCGCTCGTATAGGAATTTGTTCTTGTGGATAACTCTGGTGTGGTCGGCCGCGAGGCCGACTCAGCCCGAAGGGCGAAAGACCATAGCCCAGCGATTCATCGCTGGGTCACCAGGCACTGCGCCGGAAGGAGTCCCGGCAGGGACGGCAGAACCCCGCCGCCGGACACCGGCTTTCTTTCGCCCCTCCGGGGCTGGGGATTGCGTTGGACCTTGGTACCCACCGTTGAAACGGTGGGCTATTCTCGATCGTCCCTGCGGGACTGTCTTGGGTCCCCGGCGCAGGATTGTCACCCCTGCGAAGGCAGGGGCAGGGGCGCGATAAGTTCACTGGGGCCGTCCGGCAGGCGATGAAGTCTGGTAGCGCATCGGCATGCTGCCTTCATTCTGGCAGGACTTGTGAGTCTCGCGCCTGCTGCCGCAGGGCATTGGAAAGGACACGGGAATGAATCGACGGGAGTTTTCGAAGAGTGTGTTGGCGGCGGGGATGGGGGCCGGAGTCATGATAGACTCGCCGGTACAGGCGGCGAGTGTGAGCGGGGAGTACTATGAAGAGCCGGCCAAGAGGCTGGCGGTGCGGAAGTTCGATGTGATTGTCGCGGGTGGGGGGACGGGGGGTGTTGTCGCGGCCATCGCGGCGGCGCGGCAGGGGGCCAGGACCGCCCTGATTGAGGTCAAGGGCTATCCCGGCGGGACCGTCACCGAAGGCGGCACCGCTTTGCATAGTTTCTACAATCTCTGGAAGGCCTTCCCCGGCGTCCCGAAGCGGCAGGTGGTCAAAGGGATTCCCCAGGAGATCATCGATCGGCTCCTGAAGGTCGGCGGCTGCACGGGCCACGCCGAGATGCTCGAACACTACAACTACGATTCGGTCTGCACGGCGATCGACACGGAACTGTACAAGCTGGTGACGTTCGAGATGCTCGTCGAGGCGGGCGTCCAGGTCTTCGTGAACACGCGGGTGGCCGGCGCGATCGTGGACGGCCGGCGGGTGCGCGGGGCCCTCGGCGAGAGCCGTTCGGGACGTGAGGCGTTCTATGCCCAATCGTTCGTCGATTGCACCGCCGACGGCGACCTGTGCGCGTACGCGGGGGCGAAGTACAGCGAGCCGAACGATTATCCCGTCTGCAACAGCGTGGGCATCGGGAACGTCGATATCGAAAAGTACTACGAGTTCTTCCGGTCGAACGAGCTCCGGGGCCAACTGGCCCGAGGCTTGCGCAGCGGACAGCCCAACCTGATCGTTCGCGCCGGCGCCGATACGTCGCAGATCAACGTGCCGGAACTGGCCGAGGCGGCCAGGGCCATCGGCATGTCCTTCATCACCACCACGGTCCACGACAACTACTTCATGTTCATCAAGTGCAATCTCAAGCTGCCGGTCAGCCCCACCGATCGCGACGCGGTGGCCAAGGCCGAGCTGGAGCTCCGCCGGCGGATGGCCCGGGCCGTCGAACTGTTCCGCCGGTATATTCCCGGCTGCGAGAAGGCGTTCATGGCCCGCACGAGCCCGAACCTGTGCATTCGCCGAGGCCGGCTGATCGAATGCGACTATGACATCACCCACGAGGACGTGATCGAGGCCCGGCACTTCGACGACGAGATCATGGTCTACGGCTTCCACGACTCCGCCCCGCGCCTGCAAATCGCCAACGGCGGCACCTACGGCATCCCGTACCGGGCCTTGTGCGTCAAGGGCTTGGAGAACCTCTACGCCTGCGGCATGATGATCACCTCCAACCACGACGCCCACATGTCCACGCGCAACACCGTCTGCTGCATGGGCCAGGGCCAGGGCGCCGGCACCGCCGCCGCCCTCTGCGCCGCCAAGAATCTCGGCACCCGCGACCTGCGATACCCGCTCCTGCGTGATGCTTTGCTGAAAGCCGGCGTCTACCTGGAGGCTTGAGCACTGTGACCCGACGGCTCAATGATTCTGTATCGGTCTCCGACAAGATGGAAAACGCCCGACGCCGGAGGTTAACGGAAGATGAGACCGATGTGCGTGCCTTCACAGAACGAGCGCACGAAAAGAGCGTACCTCTTGAGAAAGTGCTCAAGCAACTGAAAGCCAAAGGCAGAATGCAGGCGCGGGAGCGCAAAATGAAGAGCAAAACGACGCGGGATCGTGAGAAGATCTATTCGACCGCGCAATTCGTAGCAAAGCTGCGGCGGTTCGCGGAGGCGCTGGAGAAGGGCAAGCGGTTCCGGATCCAGATCGCGGGCGAGCGGGTCTATGTGCCGGTACACGCTCAGTTCAACATCGAGCACGAGCGCGAAGATGCCGACGAGGAAATCGAGTTCCAGATCCATTGGAGAAACGTCTGACGGGTGGTTGTGATCTGTGCGGAAGGTCTTAAACGAGAATATCTGAATCCTCAAGGGATTCGAATGGCCAAACCCAGAGATCTCCAACGGGCCCCTCGCGCTGCGACAGCGTTTTGGTCATTGGAGTTTTGAATTTTGGATTCGTTTGGGATTTGGTGCTTGGTGCTTGGAATTTCGACATAGGCCTGTGCTCGGACAGGAATGTGCCCCTTGGTAGCCGCCCCGTCTCCGGGTGTTTTGAGGTCAATATGGCAAGAGGAACCGGAATCGTCTATTCGACGGAGCACGGGCGGATGTGCCCGGTTTGCGGGAAGCCGGTCGCCGAGTGTGTTTGTCGCGACGAGAGGACTGTTCCTGCCGGCGATGGCGTCGTGCGGGTGGTGCGGGAGACCAAGGGCCGCAAGGGCAAGGGCGTGACCGTCATCACCGGCCTGCCGCTCGACGAGCCGGGGCTCCAGAAGCTTGCCGCCGATCTCAAACGCCGCTGTGGGGCCGGCGGCACCGTCAAGGGCCACACGATTGAGATCCAAGGCGACCATCGCGACCTGCTCGTCGCCGAGCTGACCCAACGCGGCTACACCGTCAAGCGCGCGGGCGGCTGACGGTTAGATGCCTCTCGCAGACAATATCACTTGTCGACAGGACTCCATCTGAGAGAGTGGGACCACCGTAATCTTCTCCTGGAGCGGGTACGTCTTGGAGCCGGGATAGATCACAAAAAGATGCTCCAGGTGCAGCTCGGCCAACGCGGTGTGCATGGAACGCGAGACGCCGGGAGCGTCGCGGTACTTGCATTCAAAACCGTACCGCTTGCCCTCGAGGGTGACCAGAAGATCCAATTCGGCGCCGGCGTGAGTGGCCCAGAAATAGGGGGTGCGAACTTGGAAGTGCCGCAGGATCTGATCCAGGGCGAATCCCTCCCAGGAGGCCCCCAGTTTGGGGTGACCGAGTCGGGTTCGGTGATCGCGGATCTCCAGCAGAGAATGGAGGAGTCCGGAATCCTGCAGAAAGATCTTGGGGGACTTGACCTGTCGTTTCTTGATGTTCTCGTACCAGGGCTGCAGGACACGGACCATATAGGCCCCCGTCAAGATATCCAAGTACCGGCGGGCGGTCATGTTCGAGACACCCAGAGAAACGGCCAGTTGCGCGGCATTCCAGATCTGGCCGTGCAGGTGGGCTAACCTGGTCCAGAACCGGCGGAGTTGAGCCGGTGGAGACTCGATTCCCAGACCCCGCAAATCGCGTTCGAGAAAGGTGGCGATGAAGTTGTCTCTCCAGGCGGCGCTGTCCTCGTCCGTCTCGGCCAGGTAGGAGAGTGGAAAACCGCCTCTATGCCACAACTGCGTCAGGTGTTCCGCGTCGACTTCCTCCAGGTCGAACCCGGACATGTAGATGAATTCGATACGTCCGGCGAGCGTCTCGGCGCCTTGTCGAACGAGGTCGGGTGAGGCGCTGCCCAGGATGAGAAACCGGGCCGGCAAAGGCTGGCGATCCGCCAATACGCGCAGGAGCTGAAAGAGTTCCGGCTTTCGTTGTATCTCGTCGATGACCACGAGCCCTTCCAAAGGCTCCAGTACGAGCGAGGGATTCTCCAGTCTTCGTACATCAGTCGGGTCTTCCAGGTCGAAGTACTCCGCCTTCTTGCCTGCGGCAAAGTGCCGGGCCAACGCGGTCTTGCCGCACTGCCGAGGCCCGAGCAATGCGGCTATGCGACTGCGTCGCACAGCCGTGTCGATTTGCTGGCAGAGTCTTTCTCTCTCAACCCACATCCTTGAAATCTTAACATGTCATGTGAATATTTCAAGGAAAAAGTACTCTGTTCATGGGGCATCTGGCCCCAACTTACCTTTGAGACCCGTGGCTGCTGTGAAGGGCGATTGGGGTGGTTGGCAGGTCCCCCCGGAAAATGCACCATTTCGGGCTCGGGGAATCCGCTGCTCCTTCCGGCGGTGTCTCACTCGCCGAAGGCGTACAGATGGCCCGCGGTCCGCACGTAGATCCTGTCTTCGACCACCGCGGGGGTGGCGAAGATCTTCTCCTGGAAGTTGTTTCGCGCCAGGACCTGCAACTCGTCGGCGATCTGGATGACCGTGACGACGCCGGGGACGGAGGCCGTGATGATCTTGTCGCCGGTGGCGATGGGGGAGGCGGTGTACTGGCC
>VGYL01000377.1 GCA_016872975.1 Planctomycetota bacterium | reverse complement strand
CAGGCCCGCCCGCGAGGAACGCGGCCGCGTTGGCCGCGATCTCGGCGTCCGACAGGGCCCGGTTGTAGATCGCCACACCAAAGATAGCGCCGTCGAAGTCATCGACAAACGTGCCGTTGGCGCGGATGGCCCGGCCGAGGCCGACTTGGCCTGACAGCAGGATCGCTGCCGGGATGCTGCCCTTGAGGACGCCGTTGACGTACAGATCGGTCTTGGCGGCGGCCTTATCGGCCACGAAGATCAGATGGGTGTACTCCCCGGGCGCGTTGGGGACCTTGTAATCATGATCCTTCACGCCGAACTGGGTGGCGCCGTAGGTCTTGGTGTTGTTCCACTGCTCGTACTTGAGCCCCACCCGGGTGTCGCCGAAGTTCAGCCGGCCGATCAGGGCCATGCTGGCCTGGGTCTCGTCCGGATTGCTGCGGACGACGAACTCGTAGGTCATGGTGTCGCCGAAGGTCCCGATGTCATAGGTGCCGTTCTGGACATAGGTGGCCAGGAACCCCGGCCCCGCGGTCTCGGCGGCGGTTCTCCAGCTTCCGGTGTTCTTGCCCGCCACGTGGATGCTCCAGACCGGGCCCGGGACCACCTTCCCCGTGGGGTCCGTCTCGTCGACACGCCAGTAATAGACGGTCAACGGTTTCAGATCTACCAGCGGGAAGGAGGTTGCCGCCTGGGTGCCCAGCAGGACGCTCGGATTGCCGGCGGCGACGGCCGCCTTGTCGGTGCCGCCGTACACGGTGTGGGATACCGCGCCCTGGCCGGCCTTCCAACTGACGGCCGTGTCATTCCTCTGCCACACGGCGCCGTTGGCCGGACGCGGGGCATGGGCGGCCACGTGCATCGCGGTGAAGCTCCAGACCTTGCCCGTCGTGACCGTCCCGTCCCCGGCGGTCTCATCGACCCGCCAGTAGTACGTCACGCCCGGCGTGAAACCCGCCACGTGGAAGTACATCGGCATGGGGATCGGAGCCCCGGCGGCATCCGCCGCCACCAGCGCGGGCTTGGTGCCGAGATACACCTGGTGGAACATCGCCCCGTCGCCCGCCGTCCACTGCATCAGCGGCGACGTCACGTCCTCGGCCCCGTCCGCCGGGTCGGGGTTCGTCGCCTGGGGGATCAGAACCTCGATGTACAGCCGCGGCGCCAGGGCGGCGCCGTCCTCGTAGGCGTCGGCACAACGAACGCCCTCCGAGGGCTTCTCCGGGTCATCGGCAAAGAACAGGACCAGGGCATTGCCGCTGGCCCAGCCGTCCTGACGGATGATCTCCTGCAGGATCGAGGCGATGTCCGGCGTCTTGGACTTCTGGCCGATCGTCGTCCAGTTCTCCACCGCCCATTTGACTTTCGCCGCGGTTCGCTCCGTCCGGCCGCTGAGATCGCGGGTCGCGGTCGTAAAGGCCGGTGCATGGGGCGTCAGTTGCCCGCCGATGATGAGGTTCACCGGCGCGGTGCCGCCTTTGATCTCGTCGACCGTCCACTCGACGTACGCGCTGATGATCTGGGCGCCCTTGGGAATCGGAACCAGGTAGCGCAGCGCCACGAGCTGGGGCACCCGCTTGTTGGTGTTCTCGTAGGCCAGCTCCAGGTCGGAACTGCCGTTGTCGATGTTATTGGCCTCGAGTCTCTCCTCCATGTCGTCCGCGCCGGTAATGATCCGCACCTCGACGAGTCGCGCAAAGGCCGGGGAACCGACGAGGCCCACGGTCAGCGCCAGACACAATAAGAACGCAAGCTTCTTAACCATAATGATCCTCCTTCACAGATGCATCGAATGACGGTGTCTTGGCCACGCGCCAAGCCACGAGTTGACACTGACATTCTCGGGAGGGCTGCTGCCTGTATGGACGATCTTCTCCCGACGTGACCATGCAGCGTCACGAGTCGTCCATTCGGAAATGAAAATCTACAGGTCCACCAGAGTATACCACACCCGCCTAACCTCTGCCAACCCAATTTATGAAGTTTGCGGCCGTTCTGATGCTCCCCAAGAGAGGGCGGGTGGTCCGGCGTGCCCGCCGTCGCACCCGCCCGATTCGTCTGAATATGTCATTGCGAGCGCAGCGAAGCAATCTACCACCCCACGGATGGAGATTGCTTCGTCGCTGCGCTCCTCGCAATGACATTAGGGCTTCGTCAGACGGATGTCATCGATGTAGATGCGCCCGGCGCCGCCCTTGACGGGAGCGGTGCGGCTGCCCACACCGAGGTGCAGGCTCTTGACCCGGGCCATGTTGACGCCGGTGAAGCTGCTCAGCGGAATCCGCCACTCGGTCCAGGCCCCCAGGGTGCTCGCCGCCGGGTTCGGATGCGTCACGGCCACGATGCGGTTGGTGCTGTCGGTGACCGCCACGTAGACCGCCTCGGCGCCGCTGTTGGTGCGGTCCGGGTCGTCGCCGATCCAGGCCTGCTGCCAGGCGCCGGTGACGCCGCCGGTGGTCGCCGCCCCGGAGAACTCTGCCGTCGTGGTCAACGCGGTGTCGTGGCTGGTGACGCACAGCCCGATGTAGACACTGGCGCCCATGCCGAGGTTGATCGAGGCCACGGTGCCGTCGGTGTTCCGAACGTCCGTCCAGGTCGTGCCGTTGGCCGAGTACTGGGCGGTGAAGGCGTTGCCCGTGCGGGTCAGCTTCACCCACTGCGGGGCGACGATGCCCGCCTGGGTCCGGCTGTCGCAGGCCAGGCCGAAGGTCGGACGCCAGCCGAAGGAAACGCCGCTGGTGGCGCTCTGGATCATGTAGGCCATGACCGAGCCGTCCTCGAGGCTGTCGCGGATCATCACGCCGGCCTTGGCCCAGGCGTTGGTGTTGACCAGGCTGTCGACCCGGACGGTGATCGAGCCGTTGCCGTTGAGCCGCTTGTAGACGAAGCGGAAGTCGTCGGCATTGTCCCAGATGTCATGGCCGCTGGCGCTGACGGTGAAGGCGCCGTTGCCCTTGTCGACATAGGCAACCGGCCGGCCCCGGAACCACACGCTCAGGTCCGTCACGCCGTGGGTCGTCCAGTTCTGCTGCGGGGCGAACGTCAGCGAGGCCTCGCTGTAGAACGGGCTCTTGGTGTTGTCATAGTCCATCGGCAGCGACTGCCGCCCGGGGGGGCGAACGATCGTCCGCTCCGCGAACGGGGCGGTCAGGTTGCCCACGACCGCGCCGGTATTGTTGGTCCAGCCGTCGATCCAGGACTCGTAGATGCGATTGCCTTCCGCATCCGTGTAGCTCTCCATGTTGTCCACGACGAGGAAGTCGGCGACGGAGAAGCTCCAGACGTTGCCGGTCGTGATGGCGCCGCTGTCGAGCACCTCATCGATGCGCCAGTAATACGGCCCGCTGCCCCAGGCGAGTTCCTCCGTGGGGATGTAGCTGGTCTGCGTCCGACGGCCGCGATAGACGCCGGTCGTATCGGCAGGATTGGCGCTCGTGACGGCGGCCTGATCCTTGCCGAAATAGACGTCGTGCTGCTTGGCCTTGTCGCCCGCGGCCCAGGTCAGACCCTTCTCGGCCGCGATCACGTCCACGGTGGCCCCGTTGGCCGGACTCGGTTTCCAGGCCTGCGTCGGGTCGCCACGCAGCAACTCCTGGATCTGGTCCGCGGTCAAGGCCCGGCTGTAGGCGCGGGCCTCATCCACGGCGCCGGTGTAGAAGTCGCTCGCGGTCGAGCCATCCCATTCCTGGCCGATGGACCAGCGCGTCATTGTGCCAAAATTCATGCTGCTTGCCCATGAACCGCGCTGGGCGCCGTCGACGTAGACAGACGCGTTGGGCCCGTTCAGAACGAACGCGACATGGTGCCACTCCCCATCGGCAACAATCGGCGGGTAATCGGTGCGCGAACCATCATAGATGGAGATACTCCCATTCCGCAGGGTAACCTGCAGCGAATAGTCGCTGTCGCTGCCGTTGGGGCAGAAAATGACCCCATGGGCACTGGATACCCTGGTGCTCTTGATCCAGGCGCTGAACGTCAGGACGTTGGCCTTGAGGCGCGGGGCGATCCCATCGATGACCACATAGCCGTTGCCGGTCAGCTCCAGAGCGCCGCCGACGACGCCTTCGATCCATTGGGTGCCGCCGACCACGCGGCCGTTGTTGCCGTGGCCGGAGAAGTCCAGGGCGACGGTGCCGGCGCCGTCATCCAAGGGCCACCAGCCGACCAGGTCGGGATCGGTGATCTTGATGTCCGGCATCGTGGTGAAGCTCCAGACGTTGCCTTTGTGCGTGGTCTTGCCGTCAGTCTCATCGACTCGCCAGTAGTAGGTGGTGTCTTTGGCGAGCGGGCTGGCCGGGGTATAGATGGGGACGGCCTGCGGTGTCCCGCCGGTGGCATTGCTGACCTGCTCGAGACTGGTGCCGAAATAGACGGTGTGGGATACCGCACCGTGTCCGGCCGTCCAGGTCAGCTTCACGTCCGTGGCCACATTTCTGGCCCGGTCTCGCGGCGACGGATCGTAGGCTTTCTGCGACGGGGTCGAGAAGCTCCAGACGGGTCCCGCGACGATCTTGCCGGTCATATCCACTTCATCGACGCGCCAGTAGTAGGTGAGGCCGGGCTCGACTCCCGGTACGTGATAGTACATGGCGAAGGGCTGGTTCTGGGCCACCCGATCCGCGTCCGTCAGGTTCGGGCTGGTGCCGAAATAGACGTTGTGGAAAATCGCCCCATCGCCTTTGGTCCAGGAGAGCAGCGGCATGGCGACGCCGGCCGCGCCGTCCTTCGGGCTGGGCGCGCTGGCGTACGGACTGAAGAACTCAAGGCGCAGCAGGGGCGCGTTGGCCGACTCGCCCTCGTAGGCCTCGACGCAGCGAAGGCCGGTGGACGGATTGGCCGGGTCGTCCCGGATGATCAGGACAAGGGCGTTGCCGGCGGCCCAGCCGTCCAAGCGGAGAATCTCATTGATGATGGACGAGATATCGGGCGATTGGAATTTAGCATCCACCGCCAAGCCCAGGGGAACCGTCCACTTCACCTGGGCCGTGGTCCGCGGCGTCCGGTTCGTGAGATCGCGCGCAGTGCTCGTGAACGCCGGGGCGTTGGCAATCAACTGCCCTTCGATAATGACGTTCACCGGCCGGCTGTTGCCCTTGGTCTCGTCCATCTCGAATTCGAGATAGGACTTCGTGACCGTAGTGCCCTTGGGGAGCGGGATAGGGTTGAAGCGCAGGCCGACGAGTTGCGGGTCCGTCGCGCTGGGAGTCCCGTCGTCCTCATAAGGGAATTCCAGGTCGCTGCTGGTGATGTCCATGCTGCCGTCGTTGATGTGCTCTTCGACATCGTCGCCGCCGTTGGTGATGCGGATGTCGATGATCCCGCCGAGCGCAGGCGCAGCAGTGAGCGCCAAGGCCGCCAGGCCCAGGCCTAACAATAGAACGAACCTTCTACTCATGATGATCCTCCTTCAAAACAATGTTGCATCGGACTTGGCCACACCCACGGGTGCGATTCACCTTTCGAACGTCTTGACAACTACGGCAACCAGATCCGCCCCGACGTTGTTTGCGCCGTGCATCGTGTCCCGCCGGGCGGCTCGGGAATCCGGAACAGGGCTTTTCCGGGAATCCGCCTGCCGCCGAAACGGAATGAACCTGCTTTCTTTCTCGGCGATATCCGTCGTGCACTTTACCGGTACGCCGAGTCGGCACGGAACTGCCAGACACTAGAGGCAGCCCGTGGCCTGCCTTGTTCCTCCTTCCGTGACAAGGAAATGTCAGATCACGAGGTCTTCCAGGATGAAAACCCACAGGTCCACAACAGTCTACCCGCAAGACGGGCCGTGGTCAACCAAAATTGCCGCCAAATCGATTTCTTCGGCCGGTTTCTTATCGCCCCCACGCCGAACTTCGTCTTCCGTGACAGCGAGATGTCGGATCGCAAGGTGCTCCGAGATCAAAACCCACCGGTCAAGGACAGTCTACGCACAAGGCGGGCTCCGGTTGACCCAAAGTGCGGCCCAATCGGCTTTCGGGCCAGGTTTTTTCTCACCCTCACGCAAAAGAGGATACTTGCTACCCGAACTATCGTGGTGCGGCCCCGCGGCGGGCCGGGTCGAGGAAGGAACCTCCGAGGCCGGGCGGGCTATTCGGGCCGGCGCGCCTGCGCGCCGGCCTGCTGCGCGAGACGCTGTTGTGCCGCGAGATTCTCCTGCTCCAGGCGGAGATTTGCCGCGCGGAGCTCCTCGATTCTCATCTGTAGTTGGGGGATTTCGAATTCGTACTGCCGGGCCTGTTGCTGCTGGTGCAACTGCTGCCTCTGGACGTCCAGCCAGGCGTTGCGGAATTCCTGGTCCCGGACGATGGTCTGCTGGGAGAACTGTAACCACTGCTGCGCCAAGCGGTTGCGGTCCTGAGGACTGTCGATCGCTCCGAGAATCTCGCCGATGCGGCTGACGATCTCGGGGGTGGCGACGTATCCCCAGGGACCATACGGCCCCCTCGTCGCATAGCCGGGGTTCTCATAGGCGATGGGCAGGGCCCGGGGATCGGCATCTTTCCCGTCGCCCCGGACCCGCGTGGGACCGGCGTTCCCGACCGCCAGGGTCGCAACCAAAACGACTGCCGCGACTGCCCGCGCTATCCACGCTC
>VGYL01000376.1 GCA_016872975.1 Planctomycetota bacterium | reverse complement strand
TTGGCTATGCGCTATGGAACTTCAGGGGGCCATTTGGCGTACTAGATTCCAACCGCAAGGATGTCGAGTATAAGAACTGGCATGGGCACCTTTTGGATGAACGGTTGCTGAAACTTTTACAGATGCACTAGGAGCGATTGACTGCTTCCACGAGATCTATGCAAATGAACATTACGGACGCGTTTCCGTGCCGCCCGGAAAGCAATTTCCAGTCAGCCAAGTGAGGTGCTATGTCGAACACAAAACCGTTTTGGGGGTTTCGCAAGCTCAAGACGACCGGCGATTTTACAACGCCGTCGTTTGTCAGACGACACGAACAGAACCCGGTGCTGTCAGCCAAGGACATCCCCTACAACAGCGCCATGGTGTTCAACTGTTCGGTGATCAAGGAACGCGGACGCTATACCTGCGTGTTCCGCAACGACTACTATCTGGATAACCGCCGCGAAGGCCATCCCGACGACACCAACTTCGGCCTGGCCCACAGCGCCGACGGCATACACTGGCAAGTAGCCGACAAACCGATTTTCCAGTTCAAGACCCCTGACGTCGCCCGTGTGTACGACCCTCGTATCATTCCGCTGGAAGGCCGGTATTACATGACCTGCTGCGCCCAGAGTAAACACGGGCCCCGCTCAACCACCTTTGTCACCGACGACTTCACCCAGTTCGACATGGTTGACATGGCCATGCCTTGCTCCCGTAACTCACTGCTGTTCCCTGAAAGAATAGGCGGCAAGTACTTTCGGCTGGAACGCCCGTTCTGGGGTGACGCGGTTGACAGCTACAGCAATGCCTTCGATAACTGGATCGGCCAGACTTTCGACACCTGGATCACCGAGTCGCCGGATCTGGTGCATTGGGGCAAGGCCCAGCGGCTGATTGGTGTGGAGCAGATGCCGTACGCCAATATCAAGAACGGTCCCGGCGCAGTGCCCATCAAGACCGAAAAGGGCTGGCTCCTGCTCATTCATGGTGTTGATTACGATCCGTCTCGCGGCAAAAACGGCTGGGAGGCTTCATGGAAGCACCGCTATCACGCGGGCGTCGCACTGGTTGATCTCCACGACCCGACCAAACTCATCGGTCTGGGCCGAACCCCGCTCATCACGCCGGAAGCGGACTACGAAACCAAGAACGGGTTCCGCAACGACGTCATCTTCCCCATGGCCGGCATCGTCGAGGATAATGGCGACGTCAAAATCTATTACGGCGCCGCCGACACACACGTCTGTCTGGCAACCGCCAAGCTGAGCGATCTACTCGACATGTGCGAGCCCATATGAAGTGTGTAACCATGTCCTCATCCGTGCGGCCTATCGGGATCAGCCATGAATAGCAAATGACCACGCCTCTTCGGACAGGCTCTCGCTACTTTGCCGGATTCACAGCCGCCGCGGGGCGACGAACCTCCAGCACCTGGGCACCCGCCAGCAACCGATCCCGCAGCCTGGCGTAGGGCACGTCCTGCACGGCTATTCCATCCTCGATGGCCAGGGAGGCGGCGGCCGCCGCGGATTGACCCAGGATCATGAATACCGGCTCCATGCGGATGGATCCATACGCCGCATGCGAGGCGGAAAGGCAAACCGGCACCAGCAGATTCTCGCATTCTCCACGCTTCGGCACCAGGGCGCGGTAGCTGACCGGATACGGTGAGCGCAGGCGATACTCCATCCCGCCCTCCACGTGCAGCATGCCATTCGCTCCCGCCACATATTGCATGTAGTGCGAGTCCATGGTGTAGGAGGCCAGCCCCGCCGGGTCCGGCACCGAGGTCTTGTTGAGGCAATCGCGCTCCGTCACCACGTATTCCCCGCGCAGCCGACGCGCCTCACGCACGTAGAGTTGATGCGACCAGTGGCCGTTGTCCTTGAACTCGTCTTTCGGCAGCCCCCATGGCCCGTAATGGGCCTTCACCGCCGCCGGCACCCGCGGGTGATTCTGCAGGGTCCAGACCAGGCCGCGCTGCCACAGCTCGTGTTCCTTCTCGATTTCCACCCGCCGGGCGTAGTCGGCCTCGGCATAGTCCCAACTCTTCCCGACGTAGTCGGTGGAGATGGGACCATGGTTGTTGGAGTCCGTCTTGCGGTTGGGCAGCATGGAGCATTTGATCTTGAAGAATCGGTCGATCGGATGCCCGGCCTCGATGGCCCGCAGGACGATCTCATACTGCCGCTCGTCGTAGCCGACCGGCTTTTCGATCATGACCCGGTTGGCTGGCACGTCTGTCAGGCACATGCGGTAGCAGTAGGCCTGCACCTTGCGGTCGGCCGCGCCGGGCTTTCCATCCAAGGCGGGCAGGATGCGTGGCAGCAGGCCGCTGGATGGATTGCCCTTGATCACGTAGGGATCGATATCCAGCTTGAAGGGGCGTTCGGCGGGCCGAATGCCATTCAGGGTTTCACCGAACTCGGCGTTGCTTTCGCGGCCCAGCATGTAGGACGCGCCCGCCGCCGCCAGCAGGTCGCCCTCGTAGGTGGCATCGATGAACATGCGGCCGCGGAAGATGCGCCCCGACTCCATGGCGATCTGCAGGATGCGGGCGCCGTCCTTCTTCACCCCAGCTTTGCGGTCCAGCCGCTCGCCAGTGATCACCGGCGCCTTCGCCTCGGCCATGAACTGGGTGAATACCCCCTCGGCCACGCCCGGCTCCACGACCCACATAGTCGGGTCCGGATCGTCGGCCCGCACACCCTGCGCCGCAATGGCGCGCCGTTTCTCCCACCGCCAGGCGTCGTCGCGCTGGTAGTGCGCCCAGACGCGGTGGAAGTACTCGCGGGCCAGCCCGCCGATGGCGTCCTTTTTGCCCACATCCACAAAGCCCAGCCCGCCGCTGGTCAGCCCGCCGATGTGCCGGCCGGGCTCGATCAACACCGCGCTGCGGCCCAGGCGCGACGCCTCCACCACCGCCATCACCCCGCCCGGGGTGCCGCCGTACACAACGACATCATACTCGTCCGCCGCTGCGGCGGACAGGACCAGAACGCATGAGACAAGCCATGGAAAGTGTTTCATCATGATAGTTCTCCAACGAATCATGGTCTCGTGGTTTTCCTCAGGAATCGCTTTCCTCGATCCAGATGATCTCCGAGACCAACTCCCCTGTCATCGTCACGTCAAAGCCATCGTCCATCAGTTCCGCGCCGGTCTTGCGCAGGTTCTGTTCCGGCCGGTCCTGGAAACTCAGGGCGTAGGTCTTGGTCCTGGCCAGCTTCTTCAGGAAGATTCGCCGGGTGTCCACCTTGCTGTTCGGTTTGAACAACATCACGGCACCCTTGCCGGTAACGGGATCCTGGTACTGGATGCCGTCCCAGTTCACCCCGTCGGGGCGCAGGGTCAGATGGTACAGGTCGCCGCTGCGCATCAGCGGCCGCAGGCGGTTCTTGAACAGTGCCACGTTATTCCTCATCGGCTCGATGAGCACAGGGCATTCCGAGGGCATGGCCCCCTTGCCGAAGCCCATGCCGATGTACATCGCGCCCTGCATCGAGCTGCGCAGTGCATAGACCGGTGCTCTAAGAATGTCGTCGATCGGGCACTGGAGTTGCACCGGGGGCAGGCAGTAGGACGAGACGTGGAACATCTTTCGGTTGGAGAGCGGGTCATAGACGTCGATGCCGTAGATGCCCGAGGCGCGCTGGGCCATGACAAAGTCCTTCTGTTTCCCGCCTTCGTCGCAGTGTTCGTAACGAAAGCCCGGATGGTTGGCGATCAGCCAGTCAAGCATGGCCATGCCCGCGGGTCCGCTCGGAGCGCCGAAGTCACTGCGGTATGTGGTGGCGCCATACTCCTTCATCTTCTGCGACAGCCGCTTGCCCCACGCCATCGTGCTGTTGCTCCGCTTGAAATAGAGCGTGAGCTTGAAGCCGTTCTCCCGTGCCAGTCGGCCGGCGATCTGCATGCCGTCGGGCCATCGCTCGGGATCGGCGGTCCAGAGATCTTTGTTCCACCAGCCATTGTCTATGCAGACCGACTCGAAGCCGGTGTCCGACAGACGTTCCCGCATCGCCTTGGTGAACACTTCCTGATACTGCACCCAGCCTGGCTTGCGGCTCCACCAGGCGGTAAACAGCGTCCACGGTTCGGTCGGGTCATCGCGCACCTGGGCCGGCGACTTGTGGGTGAAGAACCAGCGTTTGAAGCGGTTGGCGCCATCGTCAACCTCTCCGTCGTAAGCGCCGAGGTAGACCGGGGCCAGCCTGGTCAGCCCGAAGAGGGCAGCGGTGTTGGTCGGGGACATGGACCCCGGCAAACTCGCGACCCGGATCTGCACCGGATCAGGGCCGCTGGCCTCGACGCGAAACCGACCGTCTTGCCACTCGCCTGCGAGATACAGGCCATGGCTGCCGGCGTCGAGCGCGACCATCGGAATGAATCCGTAGCCTTGATCTTTGCCGCCTTGGAAGGGCGCCTCGTGCAATGACCCGTCGGCAAGCAGATCCAGATAGAGGGACTTCGGTCTTCCACCACCGCCTGCATCCTTGTGGAAGCGCCACAGTGCCGCCGCGCGCGGCGGACGCAACGCGATATCCAGACGTTCTCGTATCGGGTTGAACACCAGCATGCCGGTGGGATGATTGCCTTCGACCTGGTTATCAATCTCCTCGTGGTACTGGATCGGCCCGGGGCCGACGGCAGCCCACCACACGCAGGAAAATGTCATCTTGGGAACCTCGCCGCAGACGAACCGCAAGGTCAGCCGGCGGCCCTTGGCGTCCTCAGTCTCCTTTGCCTCTTGCAGACTCCAGGTGACGGTCTGATGATCCTCGACGCCGAATACCTTCACGCGCGGCGGCAGAGCGATGGGAGTGGGCGCGGCCAGCCAGTTCCACCCGGTGTGCACCGCCGATAGCTCATGCAGCACCGGACGCCCATCCTCGACCGCCACGGTGATGGCGGTGTCCGCGGTCTGAAGGCGCCAGTTCGGCTTAGGCACGGCAGCAGGCGCCAGCCGCGCCACCGCCGGCCCCGGCCCCAGCACCTCGATCTCGGCCAGGCGCAGGCGGTCGTCGGACTCGCCGGCGGCGCGGCCGCTGACGCGGGTGACCTCCAGCCGGACCTGCCGGGCGCGCTGCCGGCCCAGTTCGACGGTAACCGGCGCCGTGCCGGGATTGACCTGGCCGACCACCGCTTTGGCGACGACAAACTCGCCCTGCCCGGTCCGGGTCAGCACACGATAGTCCAGCGGGAAGGAGGCCGCCCCTTCGCCCTCCCGGGCCGGCACCCACGCCGGAAACAGTCGCACGTGGTGGATCTCGCGCTCCTGGCCGAGGTCGATGGTTACCCACTCGTCGATCTCGCCGGGCTTAACGGATGCGGACGCGGAAATGCGGCTGTCGGCGATCTCCAGGGCATTGATCTCGGTTATCCCGGGGGTGCTGATCCTCAGCCGGAAGACATGTTTCCCGGGCGCCAATTTGCGTCGGAATAGCTCCTTCTGCAGCTCAAGCTTGCCGGTGCGGGTGTCGACGGTGGCCTCTACCTTCCCGTCGATCGAGACTTCCACCTGGCCGTGATCGCTGTTCCGGGTGCCGATCCAGGCGATCTCGTCGCCTTCAAAGGTGTACTCGAAGGCATCGTCAACCTTGTCCGCCCGCACAAAGGTCACACCCTTGGCCTCCTTGTAGAAGGCATTGCGCCACCCGCCGGTGAACCCGCCCAGATCGAGGCCAACGGGGATCCGTAACCGGCTGGGACGCGACTGGTAGCCGCCGGCAGCCATGATGCCATCCGTCAGATGCCGGACCGCCGTGCGCGGATGCGACTCCATGCTGCTGCGGGCTTCGACTGCGGCGCCCAGGGCCAGGTTGACCCCGCTGGGCTCCTGCCGGGTTGATGGTTCGGCCGCCAAACCAATCGCAGCGCACACCGTCGTGGCGAACACACATAGTCTTTTCTGGAACTTAGCTGTGCCTAACTGATACTGGCAAGAAATCGCTTTTCGGGTGGCGCGGGCACCCGCCCGCTTAGACCGGCCTAAAGGAGCGCTTTCATGCTAATCTCCTGCCATGATTGTGCCGGTCTCGCTGCGGTCGGTCGAGCCGTAATCCTGTCCGAGATTGCTCTTCGCACAAGAGCGTTGCCAGTCCTCAAGAGTGGCAATCATGTCGGCAAGCACTTTCGGGTGCTTCTCTGCAAGGTTGGTCTTTTCCAAGGGGTCAGCGATGAGGTCGTACAATTCGTAGGATGACTGCTCGTCCTTCCGGTAGATCTTGTACTGGTTGTCTGCCAGAGCGAGTTGCTTGGCAGATTCGAAGGCGATCGGTCTCGGGCGCTGAGACATCTTTCCGTCAATGAGCGGCAACAGGCTAACACCGTCATAGGGCCGTGTCTTCGCCTCGGGGAGATGGTAGCCCAGCGCCTCCAGAACGGTGGGAAAGTAATCGCTGGTACTGCAGGGAACGGTGACGATCCTGTTCTCCTTGATTCTGGCCGGCCAAACGAGCAAACCGGGCACCCGTACGCCACCCTCATAGAGACTGCGTTTGCGGCCTCGGAACTTCGTCTCACCCGGCGCGCTTTCATTGCCTTCCGGTCCGTTGTCGCTGCTGAACCAGAGCATGGTGTTTTCTTCGA
>VGYL01000375.1 GCA_016872975.1 Planctomycetota bacterium | reverse complement strand
ACCCCCGGACGGCGGGCGCGCCGACGGGAGCGAATCTACGCGTCATCCTGCGGGCCTTCCGCGAACTGTTCCAGCTACGCCGGCAGATCCTTCGGGATTGACGATTTGCTGCTTAGGGCCTCCAACAGAATGAAGAGTCCCTCCATGTCATTGCGAGCGAAGCGAAGCAATCTCCCACCGATGAGGATCACGGCAGTCGGCTGTCCTGGTGGTGCAGGCCGCCTTTGGCGGAATCGACGGTCACGGTGAAGGGGCCACTGCCCTGGAGGAGAAACTGCACGCGGACCGCCTCCAGACCGGGAATGGTTTCCAGCTCTACGCGCTGGGGGCGAGACTCGACCGCCTCCACCCGCTTGAAGAAGCGGTCGGTGACGCGGCCGCCTGACAATGCCTTGATGTTCTCGCCCTTTGCGGAGACGATGTCCGGCGGGCTGATCCTATGCTTGACATCCTGGGCGGTCCGCGTCGGCATCATCCGCTGATTCTCCACCGTCACCCAGACCTTGAACAGGTTGCCGCCCAGCGGCGCCACGTTCACGTCGCTGATCCGCAGCAGCGGCATCGTGCTCGCATGGTAGAGCGTGAAGGCCATATTGCGGTGGAGTTCTTCTTCGAGCAGGAAGGAAGGCGGCGTTCGTCCCCATTCCTTCTTGCGGCCGCCGATCTCGATGGGGCCGTAGGTGGGATGGTCATAGGGCCGCCAGGGGACGAGGCCGTCGTCGAGCAGGACGTGTTTGATGAACTCCGCCTGGTCCTCGTCGGAGGGCGGTTGGCTCCCCTTGTATAAGTTTCGCGACGTCCACATCTCGTTGGTATAAGCCAGGATGCCGCGGGCGGCGTAGAGCCAGGTGTCCTCGTCGCCCCAGGTGGCATACAGATCCTTCCAGCAGATGAGCGAGCGGTAGTAGGGCAGGATGCGCTCGCCGCGCTGGGCAATGGCGACCAGGAGCCGGTCGTCGGCACTCTCCATGGCGCCGCCCTCGCGGCCGGGGCCGCGCAGAATCATGCCGCCGGAGTTGTGGTAGCATTGGGCCGCCGCGATGTTCGGCCGGGCCAGCACGAAGCGGGCCACCGCCCGGGTCTCCGGCTGCGACAGCGGGTAGTCGCGGGCGCCGTACTGGAGATAGGGCGGCTGCCAGTCGTAGGGGAAATTGCGGTTCATGTCGTAGCCACCCCGGCCGTCCTCGTTCACCCGGCCGTCCCCGTCATTGTCGATGCCTTCCCAGCCGAGCAGGGTGTATTCGCCCACCTCGTCGGGCTTGGCCCGGACCAGCAGGTATTCGGGATAGTCCGGGTGGCGTTTCCAGCGGCCGTAGGGGTCCTTGATCCGCATCTGGGTGATGACGCCGTCGCCGTCGAGATCGTCGCAGTCGTCCTCATCGGCGACGCCGTCCCGGTCGTTGTCGGTCGGCGCCGAGCCGGTCCGCGACGACACGGTACCGGTGCTGGTCCGCAGCCAGCAATCCCGGCCGTCCGGATTCACCATCGGCACCAGGTAGAAGACGTAGCTGTCGAGCAGGGCGGTAACCCGGTCGAGCCGGCCGTACTGGTGGCACAGGTACCAGGCGGTATAGGCGACGACCTCGCCCGCCTGGACCTCGTTGCCGTGGATGTTGCCGTCGATGTACATGGCGGGCTTGCGCTTCGGATCGCCGACCCGGCGGGCCGTCACCTCCAGGCACCACAGGTCACGGCCCTCGGTGGACTTGCCGATGGAGTAGAGGGCCGTCAGATCGGGGAAGGCCCCATGCAGGCGGGCCAGAATGGACCCCAGGCCCGCGTGATCGTAGTAGCGGTTCCACGCGACTTCCACCTGGCGCAGGTGCGGCGCTCCGAGGGCCGGCAGCGCGCAATCCGCCAGGTCGGGCGTCCTGGGTTGGCTGCCCGATGCCGCCGACGAGAGCCAGCACGAGAGAATCGACACCACCACACAAACGTGAATCCTGGACCTGGATGTCATGGCCTCTGCCTTCTGTAGGGTGGGGCTTGCCCCACCGATTCTTCTTTCTTCCGGGTGATGGTGGGGCAAGCCCCACCCTACATACTCCTGTTCATCTGCTTCCCGTGGCCTGGAGCAACTCGATGACACCTTCCGTCCGACCGGCCAGCATGGACACGACCTGGAAGCGGATCTGCTGCCGATGGACGGCCCGGATCGTGTAGCGGACCTTGGCGAGGCCGCCGCTGCCCGCGATCGGAGGCAGGAACGTGGTGCGAGCCCCGGCGAGGAAACAGTCGGGCTCCAGGTCCATTACGACCCGCGTCGGATACACCTCCTGGGTCGTCTGGCCGTGGGCCAGGGCGGTCGGGAGGAAGCCCTCGTTGACCACGTGAATCTCGATCTCGTAGACCGAATCGGCCAGCAGACGGCACTCGATCTTGCCGATGCCGACGCGCGGGAGCCGCCGGGTGATCTCGGTCAGGAAGTCGCCCTGTTTGGCTGCGACGTCGGCGAGTAGTGCGGCTGGCGGATTCGTCCGCGCGCAGGGGCGATAGCCACCGACTTCGACCCGCCGGCCGGGGAAATCCGGATGGTCGATTGCCTGCCACGGGACGAACGCCTCGGGGGCGTGCTCGTCGAACCACTGGAGCTCCTTGCGCTCGTCCTCGCCTCGCTTGTCCTCGGTTTTCTTCACCGGTTTCGCGTCGGCCTTGGCAGTGTTGGGATCGGCCCGGCCGGATGACGGAGGATGGACGGCGGAAGACGGCAACTCCTGTCCGGTATCCTCTGCCTTCTGTCCTCCGTCTTCCGTCTTCTGCCTTCGGTCTCCCGGTTTGCTCGGCTCCGCGATCTCGCGGGCGAGGGCAGCGTCCCACGGACGCACCGCCAGCGACAGCCGGCCGCGATGGAAGTACATCCAGTCGCTGAACGTCCCCGGCTCGGAGATACATTCCATCTCCTTGCCGAGTCCGATCGCCTTGCGATAGAGCTTGCCGAACAGCTCGTAGTAGCCCACGTCCCTCTCGTCGATCGCCTCCATCGCTTTGGAGCGGCCCGGCGACCTGGCGGCCTTCGGGGTCTGGCGGAGGTTGTCCGCCGCCCCATAGGTCACGATCAGGCCGATGTTCGGATGGGCCACGATGAAATCGGCCAGCGCCCGCGTCTCCTCGTCGGCGAGCGGATGGAGACCCGCGTCGGCGGCGAAGTACCGGTAGTTGTAGGGGAAGCTGCGATTGAAGTTGGCGCCGCCGGGACCGTCCTCGTTCCACCGCTGGTCCCCGTCGTTGTCGATCCCTTCCGGCAGCAGCTTCCAGGCGCCTTTTTCGCCCTTCAGCGGATCGGCCTTGAGCAGCAGCCGGCTCTCGTTGGGATCGAGGATGTACTCGCCCTCCTTGTCCTCGACGCGCATCATCGTGATCAGGCCGTCGCGGTTGAGGTCTTCGCCGGGGTCCTCCTCGACGAGGCCGTCATGATCGTCGTCGCGGGGACAGTCGTTGCCGCGGAGCTCGATCTGGGGCCGGGCAAAAAACCGCTCCAGGGCGTCGGGATTGAGGCAGGGGACCACGTAGACGGTTGTCCGCCGCAGAAGTGCGGCCGTCGGCGGGTCGTCCCGATACTGACGCACCAGGCGCTCGATCCAGGAGACCGCGGTGAACGGCCCGATCAGATCGTTCCCCTCCAGGCCCGCGACGACGAGCAGGCCCGGCCGGGTGCCGCGGCTCTCCTCGGACCCGGCACCGACCTCGACCAGCCAGACCGTGCGCCGGTCGCGCGACTGCGCCAGCTCGCGGACCCGGACCAGATTCGGGTCGTTTTGCGCCAGGCCGGCGAGTTGCCGCGCCAGCGCCGAAGAACTGCAATAGTCCGTCGCCGCCGGCCGCGCCGATCCGGGCCATAGCAGGAGAAAGGAGAGCCACAACGTCCATCTGCGATAGGGTTTGAAGGCCACGCGCGCATCCTTAACTGAACGTTCTCACATTGGTCGAAAGAGGCGATAGTCTACCACGCCGCCGCCCGGGTGGCAATGTCCGGGTGACCGGAATCCCGCTGATACCGATTCGATCTGGATTCTCCAGACTCTGCTCCGGGGTTGGGTGGCATCGCCAAGGCCTCAGAACGTGTATGAGAACCCAGCTCCGTAATGGGTGGCAGCGGCAAGCGGAGTCTTCGGAGCTTGCCGATGGTTGAGTCCCTCCGCCATCGGCAAGGCCTGCGCAAAGCCTCCGGCCTTGCCGCTGCCACCCGTCGCTGATACCGCTTCGATCTGGATTCTCCAGGCTCTGTTTCCGGTCTGGGTGGCATCGCCAAGGCCTCAGGCCTTGACGATGGGATTCAGGGTTCCCGCGCAAGTCCGGATTCCCCCGGGGGACAAGATGGTTGCGGGATCCTTACCGTCTCCTGCCCTCGTACCTTCCGACGCTCCTACCTTCGTGCCCGATACGGCTCTCCGAAGTGCCGGTGCAGGAAGTCGAAGGTCCCCGCGCCGTGGATGACGTGGCCGTCGTCGAAGAACTCGATTTCGGTCTGCGCGGGGATGCCCAGGTCGGCATAGTGCCGGCGGACGGCGGCGTACTCGAACGCCGCCCACTCGTCCGAGGCGACCAGGTCGCGGTGGCCCCGTTCGACCATGAAGGGGCGCGGGGCAATCAGCGCGGCCATCTCGGCGTAGTTGAACGTGTGGCCCAGGTTGAATTCCATGATCTCGTATTCCGCCGTGAACATGTAGCTGCTGAACCGCTGCGAGCCGGCCGCGACCGCCGTCGTGGCGTACGGGGTCACGATCTTGCGAATCCATTCGTTGAAGTCGCCCGAACAGATCGACAGGGCGTAACCGTCCAGCACCGCCGGCACGCGCATCGCGGTCTTGCCGCCGTACGACAGACCGTACAGGGCGATCCGGTCGGGGTCCACGAAAGGCTGCTGGCCCAGCCACTCGAGAATCCGCTGATGCTGGCCGATGATGACCGAGAAGATCGAACACTTCGTCGGATTGGCCATCCGCTGCAACACGCGGAAGCGATCGCCGCCCCGGGCGGCATTGGGGTTGTACGGCGCGTACACGACGAACCCGCGCTCGGCCAGCCGCGCCGCGTAGGCCCGGTACGCCCGATTCTCCGGATCGATCGTGCCTTCCGGCAGCCCGCCCAGACCGTGTTGGCAAACCACCACCGGACGCCGCTGGCCGCCCGCAAGGTCGAGGTCTTTCGGCACCAGCAGGTGGCCCCACGAGATCACCTCGGGCCAGACGTCCAGCACGACCAGATAACCGGTCCAGCGCTCTTCCTCGCGGATCTTCTTCGTCCGCGTCCGCGGCGGCATCGTCGGGTCGGGCAGCCGGCCGATAACCTCGCTGTGGAAATGATCCCGCAGGGGCTGCACGGCCTTGTTCCATCGATCCGGGTAGGATGTGTCGTCCCGTTTGCCGGCGCGCTGCCGGGCAGGGTTCCAGAAGAAGTCGGCGCGGACAAAGGGGGAAAGCTCCATCAGGCGCTGCGTGTGGTCTTCCATTTGCCGCACCTGCCGAAGCTGCCGGCCCGCGAGATCGAAACGTTCCGCCGGCGCCGCAGGGGCCGGTCCGGACGGCTTCAGCACTGCGCCACTGTCGAGCGCTTCGAGGAAACGGCTCAAAGCAGGCTCGGAGCCGGGCCCGACCCGTGCGCCCTCCGGACCATGCACCAGGTGGATCGAGTTGTCCATCGCTTTGCCCAAGAGCGCCCGTGCGCGCTCGTATTCGGCCCGGACGTGCTCGAACGGTGGCGTGGCGATCCGGCCCGGCGCCGCGCCGCTGCGGCCCGGCCGGGGGGACGGCGGGCCGTCGACCTGCGGCGGCAAGCTGTACTCGATGATCAGGGCGCGGGGCGCCACCATGGCGGCGATCTCGGCATCGCCGAACTCGCGGAGCAGGCCCCAGACGTTCCGGTAGATCGGCTCCTGCCACAACCCTTCGCGCGGCTCGAAGTAGCCGCTGACCAGCGCCGCGTCGAGGCGCGGATCGAGGGCCGCGGCGTAGAGCGCGAGCAAACCGCCTTCGCCGTAGCCGGCTACGCCCACCTTCGGCCGCGGGTCGGAATCGTCCCGCCGGCCCTCGTGAAGGAACCAGTCGACCCCGGCCAGTACCTTCTGCACCTCATAACCGATCACGTGCCGGCCCATCTGGAAGGCCTGGCGGTGGATCCATTCGCGGTGCGGCTGATTCGTGAACCGTTTGACCAGGTCGTTGCCGGAGAAATCGTCGCGCCGGTCGATCAGCGTGGGGACGAGCACCCGGCAGCCGTTTTCCGCCAGCCGGCGGGCGAACTGCGAATCCGCCGCCACGCCCGGCAACAGGCCCACCAGCGCTTCGGGACTCTGATCGGCATCGGGCAACGCCACCACGCAGACGCGGACCTTGGTTTTCGGTTCCAGCAACAATCCCTCGCCGGTAATCGCAGCAACGACCGGCCAGCGAACGGCCCAGACGGTGAACGCATCCGTCTCCGCAACCTTGGCGGGCAGGGCGGTGGTGGCAATCAACTCCAGTGCCGGGACCGGCGCGCGGGGGTCGACGGCTCCGAGGATGCGCTGAAATCGCGCGCGATTATCCTGAATCGATTCGGAATAGGCCTGCGGCGAGGCGGGGTTACGATTCCAGTGGACGGCCCGCTCCTCGACCGACCG
>VGYL01000374.1 GCA_016872975.1 Planctomycetota bacterium | reverse complement strand
GGATTTGAGATGAAGGAGCCGTATGGCTTTCCAGTTGTACAACAGCCTGACAAGACGAACGGAAGAATTCCGGCCGGTATCGGAAGGTCGGGTGGGGATCTATGTCTGCGGGCCGACGGTGTATGGGCATGCACATCTGGGGCATGCCAAGAGCTATGTCAGCTTCGACGTGCTGGTGCGCTACCTGCGCTATCTCGGCTACAGCGTCACGTATGTGCAGAATATCACGGATGTCGGGCATCTGACGGACGACGCCGATGCCGGCGAGGACAAGATCGCCAAGGCCGCCCGCAAGGAGCGCAAGCATCCGATGGAGCTGGCCGAGTACTATGCCCGCAGTTATTTCGAGGACATGGACAAGCTCAACTGCGTCCGGCCGGACATCAGCCCGCGGGCCAGCGGCCATATCATCGAGCAGATCGAGCTGGTCAAGACCCTGATCGAGAAGGGCTTCGCCTACGAGGTCAACGGCTCGGCGTACTTCGACGTCTCCAAGCTCCCGGAGTACGGCAAGCTCTCCGGCCGTAATACCGAGGAGATGATGGCCGGCGCCCGGATCGAGGTCTCGGCGGAGAAGAAGAATCCCGCCGATTTCGCCGTCTGGAAGAAGGCCGACCCGAACCATATCATGCAGTGGCCCAGCCCCTGGGGCATGGGCTATCCCGGCTGGCACCTCGAATGCTCGGCCATGAGCACCAAGTACCTGGGCCAGCCCTTCGACATTCACGGCGGCGGCATGGAGAACAAGTTCCCCCACCACGAGGGCGAGATTGCCCAATCCGAAGCCGCCTACGGCGCGCAGTTCGTCCGCTACTGGGTGCACAACAATATGGTCACCGTGGACGGCCAGAAGATGGGCAAGAGCCTGGGCAACTTCATCACGCTCAAGGAAGCCTTCGCCGGGACCCATGAGAAGCTGTCGCGCGCCTATGAGCCATTGGCGGTCCGACAACTGGTCCTGAGCAGCCACTACCGCAGCCCGCTGGATTTCTCCGATGCCGCATTATATGCCGCTCACAGCGGATATCAGAAGATCAGCGAAGCCGTTCGGAGCCTGCGCAAGCAGCTTGAGGCGGCCCCACAGGGTGAGCCGGATCAAGGGATTCTCTCACAGCTTGACACGGCCAAGGCCAAGTTCGAACAAGCGATGAACGACGACCTCAATACATCGGTCGCCTTGTCGGTGCTTTTCGATCTGGTGCGCCTGACCAATGGCCTGCTCGAGAACAAGAAGACGACGCGGGAGACCCTGACCGCCGTCAACGACATGTTCACCAGGCTCGGCGGCGACGTCTTGGGTGTGGTAACCGAAGAATCGGCCCAGGCCGGCGGGGTCAACGAGGAAGCCATGGACAAGCTGGTCGGCCTTCTCATCGCCCAGCGGGCGGAAGCTCGTAAGGCCAAGGATTTCGCCAGGGCCGACGCCATCCGGGCCAGGCTCGACGAAGCCGGGATCGTCCTGGAAGACAGTCCCCAGGGCACGCAGTGGAGGTTCAAGTGAGAATCCTCGGCATTGACCCGGGTCTGCGTCTCTGTGGCTATGCCTGTCTCGAAGTCGATGGGAACACCGAGAACCTGATCGAAGCGGGAGTCATCCGGATCCGGGCGGACCTGCCGCTGGAGACCCGGCTCAACCAGATCGCCGAAGACATCCAGACGATCCTGGAGCGATTCAAGCCGCAGATCGTGGCGGTCGAGGAGTTGTACTCCCATTATGCCCACCCGCGCACGGCGATTCTGATGGGCCACGCCCGCGGCGTGATCCTCCAGAAGACGGCCGCCGCCGGGGTGCAGGTCAAGAGCTTCAGCGCCACCCGGATCAAGAAATCCCTGACCGGCAACGGCCGCGCCTCCAAGGAGCAGGTCCAGCGAACGATCCAGACCCTCCTGGCCCTGCCCCAGGTGCCCGAGCCGCCGGACGTCGCCGACGCCATCGCCGCCGCCCTGTGCTGCGCGACCACCATGACGCACATCGTTGACACGCACACCGGCCAGAGTGCATACTGAGACCTGATGAAGCCGTTGAAATATATACAGTACTGGCTATGAACGTTAGATACTTTCCGGATACGGATACGCTCCTCGTCACATTCAGCGACCGGACGGTGGCTGAGACTCGGGATTTGACCGAGGATGTCCTGATCGAGTTGGATGAACGTGGCCGCCTGGTGAGCATGACCGTCGAGCATGCCAAGCAGCAGATGAATGTCACGGAATTCACGTACCAACTGGCGGCAACATAGGATCGCCGAGTGCGTCGGATGGGCTTGCGGTCATGCTGCTCTTTTTGGCGTCGATCGCAAGCCGTCCGTATGGATTGAAGCCCCTGCTGCATTGCTCGCATGGATGTCGTGAGGTAGACATTATGGCTCAGGCATTAGACAGAGTGACCATTAAGGGCTTCAAATCCATCCAATCGCTCGAGGATTTTGCGTTGCGTGACGTCAACGTCCTGATTGGCGGCAACGGTGCGGGCAAGAGCAATTTCGTCGATTTCTTTCGCCTGTTGCGGGCCATGATGGAACTGCCGCTTCCTCATTTACAGCACTCCAGCCTTAGAACCTACATCGCCGACGGTGGCGGCAGCGACGATTTCCTCTTCAACGGCCCCAAGGTCACAAAGTATATCGAAGCCATGCTGCGATTCGGACCCAACGGCTACCGCTTCAAACTTGTGCCGACTTCGGATGAGAGATTCGTGATTAACGATGAGGCTCGCTATTACGACAGGGGAAACAGCGGTTGGTGGGAGATGGGCAGTGGCCATGCAACGCCCGAATTACTCAAAGAACGCAAAGAAGAGGGCGTAGCTGGCGGGCCGAGTGTCGCCTCCTATGTCTATGATGCGATCGCGTCGTGGAAGATCTACCACTTCCACGACACCAGCAGCATTGCTCCCATGCGTCGCTCGGAGTCCGTGGAGGACTGCGACTACTTGCGGTTTGATGCCGCGAACATTGCTCCGTTCCTGCTGGCATTGAGAAGAAATGAAACAAGAACATACGAACAGATTGTGGAGTCAGTCCGACTGGTGGCGCCGTTCTTCCGGGACTTCATCCTGAAACCCAACAAGCAGGATAAGGTGCGTCTCCGCTGGCGGCAACGAGGGTCGGACTATCCTCTCAAGCCCAATCACTTGTCGGATGGCACGATCCGTTTCATCTGCCTGGCCACCGCCCTGTTGCAGCCTGATCCACCCTCCACGATCAGCATCGATGAGCCGGAACTGGGCCTCCATCCTTATGCCGTCGAGATCCTGGCGGAACTCATTCAAGGGGCCTCCAAGAGAACACAACTGATCGTTTCGACACAGTCACCGGCCCTGGTATATTGTTTTGAGCCCGACGATGTGATTGTGGTGAATCGCAAGGCCGGAGCTTCCGGTTTCGAGCGTCTGGACGCGAAACATCTGGCGATCTGGCTGAAAGACTACTCACTGGGCGACCTGTGGCGGAAGAACGTCCTCCCTGGGGGGCCTGCGCATGAGTAGTGTGGAGGTCTATGTGGTGGTGGAGGGCCGCACCGAGCGGACCTTCATCCGTGATGTCCTGGCTCCTGCGCTATCATATCGAGACGTTTTTCTCTATCCGGCTTTGATGGGCAAGCCGGGGCACAAAGGCGGTGATGTTCGTCTCGACCGGGCCAAGACCGACATTGGCAACTTCCTCCAACAACGGGACGACACCTAGGTATCGACCATGTTCGATTACTTTCGCATTGATGCAGACTGGCCCGGCCGGGCAGAGGTGCGGCGGCGGGTCAAGAGCGGGGCAGCCCTGACGGCGCGGCAGAAGGCCGATATTCTGGAAACCGCCATGCAACGGGCGCTTGAAGAAGCATATCCCCTCTCAAATGCCGAGCGGCGGTTCATTCCGTATATCGAAATGCACGAATTCGAAGCTCTGCTCTTCAGCGATGCGCGCATCCTGGCCGAGAAGACCGACATTGACATCTCCGCAATCCATCGTATTCTGGACGAACATGGGGAACCGGAAGAGATCAATGATGATCCGCAACAAGCCCCTTCCAAGCAGATAATGGCACTCAACAACAGCTATCGAAAGGTGACCATGGGCAAAGCCATTGCCGAGGCCATCGGCATTCCCACCCTCCGCGAGAAATGCTCGCATTTCAATGAATGGCTCATTAGACTGGAGCGACTTGCCGTCGGGCGTGATACTGAACAAGAGAAGAATCAGTAGTGAATGATAAGTCCATATGATCGCAGGAATTGAAGGAAAACTGGTCAAGCTGGATACCGAGACCGCCCTGGTGCAGATCGGCGCGATCACCTATGAGGTCATGCTGCCCGGCTATGGCGTCAGTGCGCTCTCCGGGCTGATCGGCACGGAGATTTCGCTGTGCACGATGGAGTACTATGAGGGCAGTCTGGGCGGCGGCAATCTCATCCCCCGGCTGGTCGGCTTTCTGAGCCCCGCCGAACGGGAGTTCTTCGCCACGTTCACCAGCGTCAAGGGCATGGGCATCCGCAAAGGCTTGCGGGCTTTGAACATGCCCATCGGGGAGATCGCGGCGGCCGTCGAGAACGGCGACGAGAAGCTCCTGATGTCGCTACCAGGGATCGGGCGGCGAATGGCCCAGCAGACCGTCGCCGAGCTCAAGGGCAAGCTCCGGACGTTCGCGCTCGGGGCCGAGCCGGCACGGGTCGCGGCCGAGTTGAAAGCCTATCAGATCGAGGCGCTCGAAGTCCTCGTCGCCTGGGGTGAGAAGCGCAACGAAGCACTGGAGCTGATCGAGCTGGCCGGCCGCAAGCATCCCGAGGTCCGGACCGCCGAAGAGCTCGTCCCCCTCGTCTACCGCCTCAAACAGGGCATCGAAGTCTGACCGAGACCGTCCCCGTTCCTCTGGGAGCCGCCGGGTGGCTGGAAGTCCGCACGTGCGAAATGGATTGGATATTCTCCGCGGCACCACCCATGACAAGGGCCGGCCGCACTCTGAGCAGCCAGCCCTTGTGTAAGCACCATGTCGATCTTACGGCTTCACGGCCCGGTTATAGATCCGCACGTCGTCGAGCAGGCCCTTCCAGAAGGTGCCGGGGGCCAAGGTGCTACCGGCCCCGATGTACAGACCGCCGACCGAGGCGGCCAGAGCAGTCTGGCTGTCCCGGGCGACCTCGATGCCATCGACGTAGAGAATCCGGGTGGAGCCGTCCCAGACAAAGGCGACGCGGTGCCAGGCCCCATCGGTAATGACGGCGGCGGAGGCCAGCGGCTTGGCAATGCGACCGCCGGCGCTGAGTCCCGTGGTCAACGCCCCCTGTGGCGTGCCCACCATCAGCCAGTTCACGCCTCCTTGCTGGGAAATGATCGTCTGGCTGGGAGCGCCGCCTTTGACCCAGGCCAGGACGCTGAGCGGTCCGGCGGCCGGATCACGCACGAACTTCGTGGTGACGAAACGAGGACCCCCATCGAACTGCAAGGCCCCGCCAATCTTCCCGCCGGTGGGCTGCCAGGTGGGATTGCCAAGCAATGTGCCGTCGTTGGTCCCCGCGCTGTCGGCCGCGATCGGCCCGGAAGCCTCATCCAGTGTCCAGTGCGCGAGCAGCGTGGGATCGTTCACCTCCTGGCCCCAGCAGCCCATCAAGACCTCCAGGTCCGCCGCATCGATCTTGCCATCGCCGAGCGGTGTCGGGCCGATGTCGCAGAGCGGCTCGGCCTTCCCCCAGCTTTCGATCAGCATCACCAGATCCCCGATCTCCACGAGACCGTCGCCGTTGAAATCGACGATGGGGATGATGGGTACCTGCCAGAGGTCACTGCCGCCGAATCCGCCTGGCCGGGGTGCAGTCTCGTCGTCGAGGTAAAGCAAGAGTCCGTCAGGTGAGACGCTGTTCGCCAAGTCCGCGTACGCCGTGTTGAGAGGTTGCCCAAGGTTCACGGGCGTGGTCCAGGGTAAATCCTTGGATGGGCGTGACGCCATCCATGTATCCATGCCACCGAATCCGCCCGGGCGGTCCGACGCCAGAAGGAACCTCAGGCCATCGGGCGAGAGCCAGCCACCGTAATCCCGCGTGGGACTGTTGAACGTTGGACCGAGATTCGTCGGTGGACCCCACGGATCCGATGCGGTCGCGCGTGTGGTCACATAGATGTCAAGATTGCCGAGCCCGCCTGCCCTGTTGGAGTGAAAGAAGAGCTCAAGACGATCCGACGAAATGAGGGGCCACGCATCGTCGGATGAACTGTTGAGAACGGCTCCGAGATTGACCGGCTCGGCCCACGGGGCCTCCTTTGAGGGTCGGGTGCTCACGTACAGATCGCTCAAGCCCTGCCCGCCGGGTCTGTTAGAAGACAAGTACATCTCCAGGCCGTCGGCGGAGAGGCTTGCAACGCCGTCGTTCTGCGATGAGTTCACCGGCGGCCCCACGTTGACTGCAATGCCCCATTCGTCTCTTTTGTCAGCACGCCTGGCTACCCATATGTCCCAATTGCCGTACCCTCCTGGCCGGTTGCGCGAGTTGAAGTAGAGCTCCAGGCCGTCTTCGGAAATGAACCCCCCAACGTCGTTCTGGGGACTATTGACAAGCACGCCGAGATTCGTCGGCTCGCCGAAGGTGAAATCCGCCTTGGCGGCGCCCCCGCCGCCC
>VGYL01000373.1 GCA_016872975.1 Planctomycetota bacterium | reverse complement strand
CGCCCGGACCGCCCTCTCGATCCGACCCGGATCGGACGGCGATTCCGAACCCAATTCTATTATCCCGCGGGAGGCCCAAAGGTTCAACTGCAATCCGGCACACCCTCCGGCGCGTCGGGCCACGATTCCGCTGGCGGCTTCTCGCAGGAGGCCTCCTGGGCCGGCACAACGGCCGGAGTTCATGGGGTCTACGGGCGCGCAAAACGAGAGGTTCTCCAGCCCGTGGAGAACCTTTCGTTTCCGGAAAGCCTGCGGCAAAGCAAATGTTGGCGGGATTCGGGTCGCTCAGGACGGCCTCCAGGAAGCATCGACGTGCGGTGGACTTCCAAATCGCCCTGAACGTCGCGAGCCGTCGGCAGGCTCGTGACGGGAAGTCGCCTTACTTCTTCTTGGCTTTCTTCTTCGTCGTCTTCTTGGCGGTCTTCTTCGCTGCTTTCTTCTTGGCCATCAGTTGTTCTCCTTTACGTTGACCATTGGATAACAGTTCCCATGGATACGATACTGAGTACCACTAAAATTGCCGGTCACGCGATTGTCAACAGAATTAAGGCGAATACTGATAACAATTGTTATGTTACTTATCGTCCAAGTATTTCTCAAACCTTCATCAAAATTTCTTGGACCCGCGGGACAGGGCCCGATCCACCCGACATTCGGCGCGCACGAAGTACGTCCCCTGCGGCGCCGGTCGCACAGACTCCGCCTGATGTCGCGACCCTACTGTCCCCCAATGAGCCGGAAAACAAGCCTGTTTTCGTCCTATCGGCGGCAGACGCAACGATGCGTCCCACCCCGCAAGGCGCGGCCCGCGTCGCAGGTTGGGACCACGAGTCCCCTTCGGCGGCGCGGCAAAGAAGTGACTTGACTTTCTACGCGTCCCGGTATTCCTTAGGGCGCGCTGCCCCTGACTCAATGTGACGGCCTCGGCCGCTGGCAGCAGATGAAACACACAGATTGACTGTTAATAACTGATGGTGACAAGAAGAATCGCGCTGTTCGGAGGCACCTTCGACCCCATCCACCTCGGTCACACGACGGTGGCCGAGGCGGCGGCCCGACAGATCGGCGCCGAAGAAATCGTTTTCATTCCGGCGAAGATCTCGCCACTCAAGGGTTTTCTTCCGCATGCGAGCGATGGGGACCGGCTGCGCATGATCGAGTCAGCCATTGCGGCCTATCCTCTCTTTGGCGTGAGCGATTGCGAGTTGCAGCGTCCCGCTCCCAGCTACACGCTCGATACGGTGCGGCAGTTTCAGCGGCAGCATGGCCCCGCGACTTCTCTGCATTGGCTCCTCGGCGCCGATGGCGTCGGCGATCTCGTCCACTGGCACCAGATTCGCGAGTTGATCGATGCCTGTAATCTGACGACGATGCGCCGGGCCGGCTATCCGGCGCCGGATTTCGATCGCTTCGAGCCGTTGTGGGGTTCAGAGCGCGTGGCCAAACTGAAACGCAACATGATCGAGACGCCGTTGGTCGACGTCAGTAGCACCGAGGTGCGCAGGCGCCTGGCCGCGGGCGAGGAGGTCAGCCGCATGCTGGACCCGGATGTCCTGGCGTACATCCGCGCGCATCATCTCTACGAAAAGACAGCGTGATAACCTTCCCCAAGGCCTTTTCAGCGCATGGCACGCGCCTGATCCGTCAGCCAGTCATACCACGCCTGCATTCCCGCGCCGGTCTTGGCCGACACCGGGAAGATCGCGATGTCCCGGTTGAGCCGGCGCGCATCCGCCTGGACACGCTCCAGGTCGAAATCGACCTGGGCGCCGCCCAGCAGGTCGATCTTGTTCACGAGCAAGACTCTGGATTTGGCAAAGATGGCGGGATACTTCACCGGCTTGTCATCACCCTCGGGTGCGGAGAGCACGACAATCTTCCCATGTTCGCCCAGCTCAAAGGCCGAGGGGCACACGAGATTGCCGACATTCTCAATCAGCACAAGGTCGAGACGATCGAGGGGCAACTCCTCCAGACCGCGATGCACCTGTGCGGCGGACAGATGGCAGGCCCCTTCCGTGTTGATCTGCACCGCCGGCGCCTGGGCCGCCTGGATTCTCTGCGCATCGATGTCGGTCTGGATGTCGCCTTCAATGACGCCGATCCGCAGCGAGCCGGCCAGGTCGGTGATCGTCCGTACGAGGATCGTCGTCTTGCCCGAGCCGGGCGAAGAAATCATGTTGAAACACGGCTTGCCCCGCTGCGCCAGCAGCGCGCGGTTCTTCAAGGCATACGCCTCATTGGCACTCAGGACCTTTTTGCCAACGTCAATCTTCTCCATCATCCAATCCTTCAAATTCGATTTGTTCCACCAGCAACGGCGCATCGGGCCGCAGGTCGAAATCGCTGCCGCCGCAGTTCGGGCATTTCACATGCGCGAAATCGATGGCAAAGACGCGACCACATGCCCGGCACGTCCCTTCCAGCGGCTTGTGCTCGATCTGCAGCTTCGTCCCTTCGCAAAGCGTGCCTTGGGCAATCGCCTCGAAGGCAAAGGACAACACCTCATCATTGACCGCGTTGAGCTCGCCGCAGCTCATTTTCGCGCGGACGGGCCTGGCGTGGCGACTCTGTGCCTCCTGAGAGATGATCTCCACCAGACTTTGGGCGATCGCCGTCTCATGCATCAGCAGATCCTCGGCAATTCGCGGCCGTACGGCATCTGCACGATCCGTCGGCCCCCGATCTTGGTTCGGAGCTCCACCAGCGGCGTATCGCGCACCTCGACGATCTGACCGATGATCCGGGCCTCCGCACCCAAGGGGTGTTCCCGGCAGATCTTCAGGCATGCCTCCGCGGTTTCCGGCGCGACGACGGCCACGAATTTGCCTTCATTCGCCGTGTTGAGCACATCGAAGCCGAGCATGTCGGCCGCCGCCTGTACCGCTGGCTTCACCGGGATACTTCTCTCCTCGATCTCCACACTCCGGCGGCTGCCTTCGACGATCTCATTCAATGTCGCCGCCAGGCCGCCCCGCGTCGGGTCCCGCAGGAACTTGATCCCCCGCACACTCTCCAACAAACGGCACGTCAACTCCGCCAGCCCCGCACAGTCGCTGGCCAGCGACGATTCAAAGGCGATCCCCTCGCGTTGCGACACGATCGTCATGCCGTGGTCGCCGAGGGTGCCGTTGATGAGGATCTTGTCGCCGATTTCGATCCGGCCCAATCCCAGCTCCACGTTCGGAAGCCGCACACCAATGCCGGCCGTGTTGATGAAGATGTCATCGGCGGCGCCGTGATCGACGGTCTTGGTGTCGCCTGTCACAATGCTCACTTGATTCTGCTCGGCCGCGGCGCTGATACTCTGCAAGATTCGATCCAACAGCGCCACCTCGAAGCCCTCCTCGATGATCAGCGCCAATGACAGGGCCACCGGCTGCGCTCCGGATACCGCCAGATCGTTCACCGTCCCACAGACGGCCAGCTTGCCGATGTCGCCGCCTTTGAAGAACAGTGGTTTGACGACGTAGCTGTCCGTCGTGAAGCAGACGTCATGGGAAGGCAGCTTCAAGTGCGCGGAATCGCCCAGTTCACTCAGCGCATCGTTCCGAAGTCTCGGCACGATGCGCTCGCGGATGAGCTGGTTCTGGAGCTGGCCGCCACCACCATGTGCAAGCAGGATTCTCTCAGGTTGGGCCATCGTTTGCGTCATTGCCTCCGACCGTACTTGAACCACGCCGCACAGGTCCCTTCGGAGCTGACCATGCACGGCCCGACCGGCTTCTGCGGCGTGCAGCGCGTCCCGAACAGCGGGCATTGCAGCGGCTCGCTCAACCCGCACAACACTTCCCCGCACCGGCAGCCGGGGATCTCCGGGCCGGGGCCGTCTTCCAGGCCGAACCGCTTGAAAGCGTCGAAATGGCTGTACTTCTCTCGGAGGCCCAGCGTGCTTTTCTCTATCTTCCCGACCCCGCGCCAGTAGCCATCGACCGGCTCGAAGCATTCGGTGACAATCCGCTGCGCCGCCGCGTTGCCTTCTTCCGTCACCACCGCCTTGTAGATCGACTTCACCTCCGCTACGCCCGCCGCAAACTGCCGGCAGATCTCGGCCAGACCCTCGACGATCTGCAACGGCTCGAAACCCGCCACCACACAGGGACGCCGGTACTCCTTCACGATCTCCGTGTACGCGGCGGAGCCGATGATCACGCTGACGTGCCCCGGACACAGAAAGGCGTCGATCCGGTCGTTCATGCCGCCCAGCAGCGCCCGGAGGGCCGGGAGAACCAGCTTGTGGCCGCTGAGAATGCAGAAATTGCGAATGCCCTCGCGCGCCGCCTCCTGGACCACCACGGCGGTCGCCGGCGTCGTGGTCTCGAACCCGACCGCCACGAATACCACGGTCTTGTCCGGATAGTCGCGGGCGAGTTGAAGCGCATCTTCGCTGCTCAGAACCACTTTGACATTGCCACGCGACGCCCGCGTCTCGAGCGAGCCATCGCTGCCCGGCACGCGGATCATATCGCCATAGGTCGCAATCAGGCAGTCCTCGCGGTCCGCCAACTGCATCACCGCATCAATGTAGCCTTGGTCCGTCACACACACCGGGCATCCCGGCCCGGAGAGCAACTTCAATTTGTCCGGCAAAATCGACCGAATCCCACTGCGGAAGATGGACACCGTGTGCGTACCGCAGACCTCCATGATCGTGATCTGCCGATCCAGACCCCGGCACGCCTCTTCGATGGTATGCTGCGCGTTCGCGACCCTGTCCAACATCCGTACTACCCAGAAACCCTATTCCGCATCCGTGGCGCGGCTCGTTTCGTCTGATGTCCGACCGGACCGTGGAGCGTCGGCCGGTGGCGCGGCTCGTTTCGTGGGACGTCGGACGTCCGACGCAGCCGCAACCGCTGGACGGTTCGTGCCCGAAGCCCGTGCCACCTCTTCCATCTCCGCAAAGAGCTCCCACGTCCTCTTCGCTTCCTCTTCATCCACGGTGGCAATAGCGAAGCCGGCGTGCACCAGCACCACATCCCCCAGCTTCGCCGCGGGCAGGAGCGTGGTCTTCGCCTTCCAGCGATTGCCCATCGCATCCACCACCGCCCGATCCGCCTCCAACTCAATAATCCGCGCCGGTACTGCTAAACACATGCCTCACTGCTCATTCATAGTATCGCTGTATAGATTCTCTTATTACGGCTCCGCTGCCCGTTTGTGCGTGCCAGTAACGGAAAGACGGTGGTCATTGTATGGGTCCAAGCAGTCAGGGTCAATCTCGCAGGAGAAAGAACCAGATACCCCGAGGCCGCCAGCAAGACTTGACACATCCCGAGGTATTGCCTACTCTTCTGGTGGCTCCCAAAGGTAGTCTATTGCTGTACGAAGCTGGGCTGGACAGGAGATGGTCTATGGCCTTCAAACAGGTACTCAAGGAAAAGCGGGATGATATCCTGGATATCGCCGCCAAACACGGAGCGTACAATGTTCGCGTCTTCGGTTCGGTAGCACGCGGGGAGGACAGACCTGACAGCGATGTGGATCTACTGGTTGACGCTGGGCCGACAACGAGTTCATGGTTTCCGGCCGGGCTGATCCTGGATCTTGAGCAAATTCTCGGCCGGCAGGTTGAAGTCGTGACCGAAAATGGTCTGAATCCGCTCATCAAGGAAGATGTGCTCCGTGAGGCAGTTCCCTTATGAAGAACGACCGCGTTTACCTGCTGCATATCCTCAAATGCATCCGGCGAGTCGAAGAAGACACGGCGGGCGGTAAACACGCCTTTCTGGCATCTCACACTTTGCAGGATGCCGTCCTGAGAAATTTGCAGACTATGGCAGAATCGACGCAACGGCTCTCAGAAAGCACAAGACAACATCATCCCGAGATAGAATGGCGTCAGATCGCGGCCTTTCGCCACGTGCTTGTTCATGATTATCTCGGCATCGACTTGGAGCGAGTCTGGGAGATCGTCCATCGCGACGTGCCAGCCCTGTGCAAGCTGGGTTTCACGGTGCCAGTTCCGCGGCAGGAAGACCACTTTGGGGTAGACTTCATTGTGCATCTGGCAAGAAAGATCGATCAGACCATCGCTCCCAGTGGGAAGTCTTTCGGCATCCAGATCAAGTCAAACGAAGCACCGCTCGTCTTCGACGAACAGCACAAGAGGGATTGCCTGTACGGCTCCTCTCTACCATTCTTCCTAGGCGTGGTCAGCCGGCAGAACCTCACTCTCACTGTGTACAACACGCTGAACCGACTGAGTTTCTATTGGATGTTCGGCACGACGAGGAACTTCACACTAACTGTCAAAGACACAGGGGACGGTATTCCAAAGCCAGATTTCGGGAATGCTATCGGCGGTACCGGCAAGCCGATCCTGGAAATCGGCATATCTGAACCCACGACACCTCAGGGAAGATCGTGCGAGATTGAGATCCTGCAGTCCACCACGCGAAGTTGGATAGACCTCGAGAACGAGAACCTATCTCTCAAGGAACAGGGAATCGCCCTGCTATTCTGGCCATCCACTTATACCAAGAACAAGCCCTTGGGGGAAGGAATTGAGCGGAGGACGTGTCCCCACACCAAGTTCGCCGGTCCAGATAGTCTCCCCAACATATGCAAGGCAACAGAGAAAACCTTGACCTCACTCTCATTCTATCTGCGCAGACTGA
>VGYL01000372.1 GCA_016872975.1 Planctomycetota bacterium | reverse complement strand
GGATCTGGCGGATGCGATCTTGGCACTGCTCGTCGAACGGTCGCATTGGCGTCGGGCGTTACGTGAGACGTCGGGCGTGGGACGAGACGAGCCGTGCGACCGCCGGACGCTTCACGATCCCGTTGTACGGGCAGGGCGGCATTGTCGTCTACGAGGAAAAAGAAGAGGAGGAACGTGTTCACGGCGAGAAGACTTCCATGGGCGGCTATCCTCGCCGTTCTGCTCTGGCTGGGCGGCGGCGGGGGCCGGGCCTGCGCGGCGGTGGTCATCAGCGAGCTGCACACGAGGCCCGATGTCAAGACCGAGTTGGTGGAGTTCATCGAGCTCTACAACGCCGGGACCACCGCGATCGATCTGTCGGGTTGGCAGTTCACGGAGGGCGTGCTGTACACCTTTCCTGTCGGGAGCCGGCTGGCCCCCGGCGAGCATATCATCGTCGCCCAGAACCCGGACGGCATCCGGGCCAAGTGGAACGTGGGCCGGCTCGGCATTCCCGATCGGCTCATCTTCGGGCCGTATACGGGCGGACTGAGCAGCGAGGGGGAGCGGGTGATCCTGTGCGATGCGGCCGGGGCCATAATCGATGAAGTGGACTACCGGCTCGGATTCCCGTGGCCGACGGTGGGCGACGCGGTGCCCGCGGATCGGCCGGGCACGGGACGCTCGCTGCAACTGGTGAACCCGCTTTTCGACAACGATCTCGGCGGTAGTTGGCGCTCCGCGTTGCCGACCCCCGCGGCGGCGAACAAAGGCGTCTGGGCCGCCAACCTCCCGCCGCACATCCGCCAGGTGAGCCACGCGCCCCGGCAGCCCAAGAGCAGCGAGGTCGTGACGATCACCGCCAAGGTCACCGATCCGGACGGCGTCCGGAGCGTGACCCTGCAGTACCAGGTCGTGCATCCCGGCGCCTACATCGCCCGCTTCGATCCGGAGTACGCGCAGAACTGGACCACGGTTTCGATGCACGACGATGGGCGCAATGGCGATGCGCGGGCCGGCGACGACATTTACACGGCGCAGATTCCCGCCGTGGTGCAGGGCCATCGCCGCCTGGTTCGCTACCGGATCATCGTCGTGGACAATCTGGGCTACGCGGTCACCGTGCCGTACGCCGACGACCCGCAGCCGAACTTCGCCTACTTCGTCTATGACGACGTGCCCGCCTGGCGCGGGGCTGTGCAGCCGGGCATCACGCCCGTCCTTGAGTTCCCCGCCGAGGTCATGGGAGGCTTGTCCGTCTACCACCTGCTCAGCAAGAAGACCGATGTCGAGGACAGCACCTGGCTGGCCAAGTACGCCGGCAGCGACTACCGCTGGTACGGCACGCTCGTCTACGACGGCCAGGTCTACGACCACATCCGTTACCGAACGCGCGGAGGAACGTGGCGCTACGCCATGGGCAAGAACATGTGGAAGTTCGATTTCCAGCGCGGGCACTACTTCCAGGCCCGCGACGATGATGGAAATCCGTACAAAACGGCCTGGGACAAGCTCAATTTCTCCGCGTGCATCCAGCAAGGCAGCTTCGGGCAGCGCGGCGAGCACGGGATGTTCGAGGCTTTGTCGTTCCGGCTCTACAACCTGGCCGGCTGTCCCGCGTCGAAGACGCACTACGTGCAGTTCCGCATCATCGACGAGGCGCACGAGGACGGCTCGCGCAACGCCGCCCATCCGCCGCTGACCGCCGGCGGCACGCAGTACGACGGCGATTTCTGGGGCCTCTACCTGGTCATCGAGCAGATGGACGGCCGTTTCCTCGACGAGCATGACCTGCCCGACGGCAACCTCTACAAGATGGAAGGAAGCACGGGCACCCTGAACAACCTGGGGCCGGCCGGGCCGGCCGACAAGTCGGACTTGAACGCCTTCATGGCCGGCTACAGTGCCGGTCCCACCGCCTCCTGGTGGGGCCGCAACGTGCATTTTGACTCTTACTACGCGTACTTTGCGATCAATCAGGCCGTGCGCAACAGCGACATGCAGTTCGACAAGAACTTCTTCTACTATCGGAATCCTGTCCCTGTGACGAACGAGTGGGGCACGAACAACCTGTGGTGGCAACTTCCGTGGGATTTGGACCTGACCTGGACCACCGGCTACAGCAGCAACGATCCGCGCGATGAATGGCAGCAGCACGGACTCCTGAACCATTCAGCATTCGACATTGCCTGCCGCAACCGCCTGCGCGAGATCGCCGATCTGCTGTTCAACCCCGAGCAGATGAACCCGTTGATCGACGAGTACGCCGCGCTCATCGCCGACCCCGCCGGCGGCCTGTCGATCGTCGATGCGGACCGGGCGATGTGGGACTACCATTGGGCCGTCGGGACCGGAGCGTACCCGCGGTACATCGATCGCGAGGCCAGTTTCAAGGCCGGGCAGGGCCGCTTCTACCTGGAGGCGGCGCGCCGGGGCTACCCGCGCTCGTTCGCGGGCATGGTCCGGGTCATGAAGGACTACGTCGCCGGGCGCATGATTTACCTGGCCGGCAAGGCCGCCGACGCCGCCATCCCGCATACGCCGACGATCAAGGCCACCGGGCCGGCGGGTTTTCCCCTCAACGCTCTGACGTTCCAGGCGGCTCCGTTCAGCGATCCGCAGGGGGCGGGCACGTTTGCCGCGATGCAATGGCGGATCGCGGAGGTCGCGCCCGGCGCGCAGGCCCTGGTGCAGGATGGCGCCAACGTGCTGTTGTTGCCCGACGGGGCGAGCTGGAGGTACTTCAAGGGTCTGCGGGAGCCTTCGGCCGCCGCGGGGGCCTGGCGGCAGCCCGAATTCGACGATTCCGGTTGGCTGTCCGGCCGGACGCCCATCGGCTACGGCGAGAGCTTCATCGCGACGAATCTGGCCGATATGCGGGGCAACTATACGTCCGTCTATCTCCGCAAGACGTTCGACGTGGCGAATCTCCCCGCGTTCGAGAAGCTGATCCTCGAGATCCGGTATGACGACGGCGTCAACCTCTGGATCAACGGCCGGTCGGCCTACCGGGACAATGTCGCGGGCGAGAGCCTGCCCTATACGGCGGTAGCCCAGTCGGCCATCGAGAACCCGGACTTCGTGGCCGTGGATCTCGGCAGCCCTCGCACCTGGCTGGTTGAGGGCACGAACGTGATCGCTGTCCAGGTCCTCAACTCGCACCGCAGCGACAGCTCCGACTGCTTCATTGACGTGCGGCTCATTGGTCAGAAGTCTCAGAGCGGCCAGACGGGCGGGGCTGCCGCACCGCAGGTCCGGCGCCCGGGACCGGGCAAGTACGAGATCGAGGCCGCCTGGGAAAGCGGCGAGATCACCCGGTTCACCAGTGATATCAAGATCCCCGCGGCTACCCTGCGCCCCGGGCGGACCTACCGCGTCCGCTGCCGGATGAAGGACAACACCGGCCGCTGGAGCCACTGGTCCAGCCCGATCCAGTTTCTCGCCGGCGCGCCGCTGGCGGCCGGCATCCTGGCGGACCTTCGCGTCACGGAGCTGATGTATAACCCTGCGCCGCCGCCGCAGGGCGGGATCGACAACAATGAGTTCGAGTTTCTCGAGCTCAAGAACACCGGGGACGAAACGCTCGATCTGGCCGGCGTCTCCTTTGACAAGGGGGCTGTCTTTGACTTTCTGGCCGGCAGCGTCAAGACGTTGGGCCCGGGCCAGTTCGTATTGGTCGTAAAGAACAGGCAGGCGTTTCTCTCACGGTACGGCTCGGCCCTGTCCGGCCGAATCGCCGGCGAGTACACGGGCCGGCTGGCCAATGACGGCGAAACCGTCGCCCTGGTGGATCGATGGAACGGGACGATTGTCGAGTTCGAGTACGGCGACGGTCGCGGCTGGCCGCTCGCGGCCGACGGCGGCGGGCACGCGCTCGTCCCGCTGGAGCAGGCCATACCCGCCCAGCCGCAAGGCTCTCTGAACTACGCCGGCAACTGGCGGGCGAGCACGTTCCGGCACGGCTCGCCGGGCGCGGACGACCCGGCACCGCCCGTGACCGTGCTCATCAACGAGTTCGTGGCCAATCCCGACCGGGGCGGCGACTGGATCGAGCTGTACAACCCGACCGGGACGAGCCTCGATCTTGCCGGCTGGTATCTGAGCGACGATGTCACGAAGCCGCGCAGATGGGCGATTCCCCCGGTGTCCATCCCGGCCTACAGCTTCTTGGCGTTCGATGAGGCTACCGGCTTCGGCGCCGGCGCCGCGGGGTTCGCCTTGAGCCGGGATGGCGAGCAGGTCGTCCTGTCGTACCTGCCGGGCACCGCCGCCGACCGGATCGTCGATGACGTCCGGTTCAAGGCGGAGGAAATGGAGGTCTCCCTGGGCCGGTATCCCGACGGCGGTCCCTACTGGTTCCGCCTGGAACCGTCGCGCGGCGCGGCGAACCGGAACCCGGCTCTCGATATCGTCATTGACGAAATCCTGTACCACCCGCTCGATCTCGACGAGGAGTACCTTGAGCTGTTCAACCCGACGACCCGGCCGGTCATCCTGCGCGGCTCAGATGCGGCCTGGCGTCTCGACGGGGGCGTGGACTATGCGTTCCCCGCCGGCGCTTCGATCCCGGCGGGCGGCCGCCTGGTGATCGTCGGCTTCGATCCCGTCGTCCAGACCGCACGCACCACCGCCTTCCGCGCCGCCTACGGTGCCATGTCCCTGATCCCGGGCGTGACGTTGCTCGGCCCCTGGACCGGCAACCTCTCGAACCGTGGCGAGCGGATCGCCCTGGAGAAATCCCAGCCGGGCGAGGACCCCGCCGTCCCCCTCGCCTGGGTGATCGTGGACGAAGTGATCTACAGCAATGTGTCCCCTTGGCCAACGACCGCCGCCGGCCGCGGCAGCGCCCTGCAGCGCATCGGCGCCGGCTATTCCGGCAACGATCCCACGAATTGGAGAGCCGCGCCACCGACCCCGGGCCGCTAACAAGGGGAATCCTGTGGCACCGCCGCCCCCGCCCCCGGCTCCGGTCCACACTCGTAGGAATTACAGATTATATTCGTTTTCTGCATCAACATTCCCCGACGAGAATCGCCTTCTATGTGGGTGCTGTTGAGACAGCCGCAGTGGTGAGCTGCGGCGACCCAGGACGGCACCCCTTGGTGTTCCAGTGTGTGGAGCCCCCATATCGTGTGCTCGCTGCCAAGTCGTGCTGCATGTGGGGGCTTTTTCCTCAACGATCCGCTCAAAGGCCAAAGACTCGCCGGGAGTGATACGGGTGGCAGGGGCTCCCCAACGCAAGACTCCGCGTCGGGGACTCCAGCCTCAAGTCCTCCGGACTTGGGGATGGTCAGCGTCCCGTTTGTAGTGTGCTCGTAAGAGCATGAAGATAGCGTCTGACGACGCCACTACAAACCAGGCCTTCCACCCTTGAGGTCGGGGTCCCCAAATGCATCGTGTCGCATTCGACGGCCCCCTGGCACCCGGAAGTTGCTTTTTAGCTCTTGAGCGGATCGTCGTTCTTCTTCCGGATCAGTGCCGCCCAGTCTGCCGGTGGCGGGCCCTGGATGGTGGATGAAGGTAGCCTTCGATCGCGGCTTTCGCGGTCTCCGTGGGATATTGGCGGAGTTCCTCAAGCTGCTCCAGGAGGAGATGCATGAAGTCGGCCCGGCCGCCGGGATAGTCCCAGGCAGACCCGGCCACGTATTGCTCGACCAGGCCGTTCACCCTGGACTCCACCAGGAATTCGTCGTCCTGCTCCAGAAGTCCCTCAAAGAGCTTCAGGATGATCCGGCCCCAGAAGTGCCCGTTCGAGGTTCGGCCGAACTGCTGACCGATGTCCCTGGCTGTTCGGTAGGCACGTTCGTACTGCTCATTCCTGCGGTCCATGCTCACACCCCATCTCTTACATGCTGGCATAGTTCTTCTCGTTATTTCGGCTCTTTGTCCTCTCGGGGTGCAGATTATGCTGTCGTCAATCCGGATGGCACGACCGGAATAGAGGCCTCCGGGGGACGAGTTCCGCGATTTCGCCTTGGCCCCGGCAAGATGCAGGGCCATTGCCTATGCCGGTGAAATGAACCGACCCAGAAAATTTTCTGGTTTTTTTTCACGCAACCTGGTTTTTGGCCCAAAAATGCGGGTGAATCCGGTAAAATCGCGTAGTTCTACGGGGCTGACACGCACGCGGGGAAATGATATAATCTGGTTGGTATAAGTAGGTTGGGTCAGAGGTCGAACCGTGACGCCCGGAGGATGGGTCACATGGTCACGACGGTACGGACGAGGGTTTTGCCGCGGTGGACGGAGTCGCTGTCGGGCTTTTTCTCTCTACTGCGCCGACTGCGTGCCGGGATCTGCTCTCTGTGATCGTGCGGTGGCTTCGGGCGCGATTGTTTGCGCTGTCCGGTCGGCCCATTCGGTGACGTATGACGGTACGCATGGGTCCTGGATACCTGCAGACGGATTCACGTTAATCGCATTGAATGCGGAGGAAGGAAGGAGAGATGATGAAGAGAGTGTTGCTAAGTCTGATCGTCGTTTCGTGCGCCGGAGGTACGGCGGCAAACGCCGCGGTTATCCATTGGACAGATTGGGGGACCCCATCCTACGGGACTCCGGGGTCTGTGTCGGGAACAATCACCTTTCCTCTGAGCATCATTGACGTCACCTATTCGGGGGAAATCGTCAATCGTACGAACC
>VGYL01000371.1 GCA_016872975.1 Planctomycetota bacterium | reverse complement strand
TGAACCCCCAGTCGCGCAGCCGCGCGACGACGGCTTGGGCCCAGGCCTCCTCGGAGCCATACTTGGCCTGCACCGCCCGCTGGTACGGCGCGTACCCGAGAGCGGGCGCGTGGTCCCCGCGGAAGTCCACATTGTTGACACCCTTGGAGAGGAAGGCGTGGCCCGCCGGGGTCACCAGCCACCACAGGCCGTCGCGCTCGACGGCCCGGAAGAACCCGGTGGCCTCGAACCGCAGTTGGGTCCAGCCCCCATAGGGGTCCCGGTCATTCGTGCCGGCCGGCGCCGGAGCCGCTACGACGCACGGTGCCAGGCTGATCAGTATCAAAGACGCGAATGTGGCTGGTCTCATGGTCCGACTTCCTCCTGTCCTGTGCCGGAACGCGGCATCCAGGCTGGGCCTTCTATCTGTACCGAGCGGCAGGCAATCGCGTCCCGATGACGTTCCGGTTCTCTTCAACCGCCAACGATGCCGATTGCCAAGCTGCGGCAATCAGGGTACCGGGAGGGGGACCACGGGGCAAGGCGCCGAGAGAAAAAAATCCCAGAATTTTTCTTGACGGCCCCGCCGGCCGGGTGTATGCTTGTAATAGTTATAGTAGTACAAGTGAATGGTGAGCCATGCAGTTTCGCATCGACAACGCGTCGGATCGGGCCGTGTACCTGCAGATCATCGACCAGGTGAAGCGCGACATCGCGCTGGGCCGGCTGGCCAAGGAGGAGAAGCTGCCGACCGTCCGCCAACTGGCCCAGCAACTGGCGATCAATCCCAACACGATCGCCAAGGCCTACCGCCAACTGGAGCAGGAGGGGATCATCGTCACGCGGGCGGGGGCCGGGGCCTTCGTCGCCAACCTCGACAGCGTCCTGAGCCGGACGGTGCGGCGCAAGCTCATCTGCGACGAGCTGGAGCGAATCGTCGTCGAGGCCTTTCACATGCAGATCGACAAAGAGACGATCACCGACTGGTTCGACGCGGCCCTGGAGAAATTCAACCTGACGACGGACAAAGAATAGCGCCCGGATGCGGGCAGCGAGGGCAGATATGAACGGCGGAGAGAAGGACGCGGTTCCTGTGATCGAGTGCCGCGAGGTCACGAAAGTCTATCGGGGCGGAAAGACGGCAGTCCGTGCCCTGGACCGAGTCTCGTTGCGGGTGAGCGGCGGGACGATCATCGGTCTGATCGGCCCGAACGGGGCGGGCAAGACCACGTTCCTGAGCCTGATCGCGGGCCTGATCTTCCCCACCGGCGGCACGATCCGCGTCTGCGGCCACCCGGCCCGCTCGTTGGAGGCGCGGCGCAGTCTGGGCTATATCCCCGAGTCCCCGGCCTTTCTGGCACGATACTCCGCCCGCGCGATGCTGGAGTATCATGCCGCCTTGCACGGCCTGTCCAGAGCGGCGATTCGTGAGGAAACCGACAGGCTGCTGGCCCAACTGCGGCTCGAAGAGTATGCCGACCGGGCCGTCGGCGGGTTCTCCCTGGGCATGCGGCAAAGGCTCGCCCTGGCGATTGCACTGCTCGACCGTCCGCGCCTGCTGCTTCTCGATGAGCCCAGCAACGGTCTCGACCCCCTCGGCGTCATCGAGCTGCGCCAGGTGCTCCTGGAGGTGCAACGCACAGGAGCTACCGTCATCATCAGCTCCCATCGCCTGGGCGAACTGGAGAGACTGACCTCCGACTATGTCTTTCTGCACCAGGGCCGGATCGTCGAATTTGCCAGTGAACTGGCCGCCGGACAGATGGGGCGTCTGCGCATCGAGCTCCTGCCCGGCAGTCCCCTGGTCGCGGAGGAACTCCTGACCTCGTACCGACCTTTGGAGATGTCCGAGGCGGGACTGGTGGTAGGCGTGGGAGGGGTGCAGGATGTCCCCAGGGTCGTGAGCTCTCTGGTGCAGGCCGGCGTGCAGATCACGGGCGTGGCCCTGGAGGCTCAGGACATCGAACAGACCTTCGTCCGCTTGTATCAGGAGGGGGACGGCTCATGAAGGCTCACGCGCTCATCATAGAGACATTCCGGCGCCGGCAGGCAATCCTCATCATACATCTGGCCTGGCTGGGGGCCTATGCCCCCTTGTTCTTGATCCCCTTCCCGCCGAAGGCCTGGCAGTGGGGCGGTTTCCTGTTCGCCTGGAGCGGCTGCCTGCTACCCTTGGCGCTCAGCGCCGGCATCTTCGGCCACGACATCGCGTCCGGGCGGATGCGCCTGCTGGCGACCGAGCCGGTGCGGCTCTGGGAGTTCTACCTCTATCGGCTCCTGGGATTATCCCTGCAGGCGGCGGTCCACCTGCTGACCGCCGGGACGCTGATTCTGGTATTGCAGCGACTCACGGGCCGAGGCAACATCGACCGGTTCGCGGTCTGGCTGCTGGCGTCGTGGCTGATCTTCAGCGCCTGGGCCGCACTGTCCACCTCGGTTTCCGTCGTGGTCAGCCGCGAGCACAATTCGATGCTGGTGGTCCTCGCCACGATCGCGGCTACGTTTCCGCTCTACATGCTGCTGCTGTTTTTCGAGGACAGCATAGGCACCAAGATCTATATTGTAGTCCTGCGCTATGCGGGTCCGCCGGTGGAGTTGCTGGTCCGCCTGGGGCGGGGTCGATGCAGTCTGCCGGGAGGTCTCGGGAGTATCGCGCACAGTCTGCTGCTGACCGCTTTCTACGCCGCGATCGGCATCCTGCTGCTGAACCGACGGGAGTTCACGGCGATCAAGGACTGACAGGAGGATGTATGCGAAAATCGATTATGATGGAAGCCACGTGCACCCGGAAAGGATCTCGGCGGTGAAAGCGTATGCCTTGATCACCGAAACCTCCCGGCGGCGGGCGAGCATCCGCCTCGTGCACCTGAGTTGGCTCGGCACGTATGCGATGATCTTCCTGATCCCGATGCCGCCGGAGGCGTGGCGCTGGGGAGCGTTTCTGTTCGGCTGGAGCGGTTGCCTGCTGCCTTTGCTGCTCAGCGACGGGATCTTCGGCGATGATGTCGCCTCGGGACGTATCCGCCTGCTGGTGACCGAGCCCATCCGGTCGTGGGAGCTCTACCTCTACCGGTTCCTGGGATTGTCCTTGCAGGCGGCGCTCCATATCCTGCTGGCGGGAGCCCTGATTCTCCTGCTGCATGGGCTCAGCGGCCGGGGCAGCGTCGATCGCTTCGGGGTCTGGATGCTGGCCTCTTGGCTGATCTTCAACGCCTGGACGGCCTTATCCACCTCGCTGTCGGTCGTGGTCCGGCGCTCGCACAACTCAATGCTATTATTCATCACGGCAGCCTTGGTCTTTCTCGTGCTGAGTTTCCTGCTCTCCTTCTTCCCCGAGAATCCCGGAACGAAGGCCTATCTGGCCGTCCTGCGGTACACGTGTCCACCGGTGGAGCTGCTGGGGAAGATTGGGGTCGGCAAGTGCAGTCTGCCGGCAGGAGTCGCAAATGTCGCTTGTAGCCTGACGTTGACGGCTCTCTACGGAGCGGTCGGGATCGTTCTCTTGGGCCGGCGGGAATTCAAGTTTGTCGTGGATTGACGGAGTGGCATGACTATGAATGACAACCCGATTGTCGTCGAGAATCTCGTCAAGTATTACGAGGGCCGGTGTGTCCTGGATGGCGTCAGCTTCGTGGTGCCGCGGGGCTGCATCTTCGGGCTGCTGGGCCGCAACGGGTCCGGCAAGACCACGATCATCCGCATCCTGCTGGGCCTGGAGCCGCCCACGCGCGGCCGCACGCAGGTCCTGGGGCAGGACTCGACGCGGCTGTCCGCCCAAACGCATGGCCGTGTCGGCTACGTGGCGGAGGGGCATCACCTCATCCAAAGCTATAAGGTCCGGCGGCTCATCAGTCTATGCCAGGGGCTGTCGCTGCGCTGGAACGAGGAATTCTTCGGGCATCTGATGGAGACCTTCCGGCTGCCCCTCGACCGCAAGGTCAAGGAGCTCTCCACCGGCATGCGGGCCCAGCTCAACCTGGCCCTGGCGATGGCGATCGACCCGGAGCTGCTGGTCCTCGACGACCCGACGCTCGGCCTCGATACCATCGCCCGCCGGCAGTTCCTGGAGTTGGCCATCGACGTGATCCAGCGGCAGGGCCGCACGATCCTCTTCAGCTCGCACATCCTCAGCGACGTCGAGCGGATCGCCGACCGGATCGGCGTCCTCGTCGCCGGCAAGCTCGTCGTCGATTGCACGCTCGACGAGCTCAAGAGCCGCATCAAAAAGCTCCGCGTGATCTTCCCCGAGGCGGCCCCGCCGGACCTGTACCTCACGGAGATCGTCAACCAGCGGCAGCAGGGCCGCGAGATGGTCCTGACCGTCGCCAACTGGAACCCGCAAAAGCAGGCGATTCTCGAGACCTTCCGCCCCGAAAGCTGCACGGAAATGCCGATGTCCCTGGAGGACATCTTCATCGAGTGCACCCGGCCCGCGACGGCCGCCGTGACCGAAGACGTGGCACGGGCATCCTGCCCGTGATCTTGAATCCATAGACGGGCCCACGCTGCGCCGTCGTGCGAGGACGCAGGACCTACGAAGAGAGGTGGAACATGCTGACGCTGATGCGCCGGGAGGCGTACGACAACATCGTGTACCTGGTGGGGCTGGGCCTCGTCGCGGCTATGCTGATCGTCGTGCTGATTTCGGCGGCCTTTGAAGGGATGCAGGAAGACTACTTCCTGCCGTTGGGTCTGCTGACCTTCCTCCTGCTGCTCGGGCTCTATGCCCTGGGCGCCGCCCAGATGTACGGCGACCGGGCCAATCGCATCTCGTCTCTGCTGACCACGCAGGCGGTGACGCGCAGCCGGGTCCTGGCCGCCCGGGCGCTCGTGGGTCTGCTGGCGGTCCTGGCTGTGCTGCTGCCGGTCGTGGTCACGGCGGTCGTCCTGCTGTGGGCGTTCCTGCCGCCGCTGGACTTCTACCGGCGCCTGCTCGTGGAGATCCCCCTGACGTTGGCCCTGACGGCCTTCGCCTGTCACAGCGCCGGGCTTCTGGTCGGCTGGACCACGAACCGCATCCGGCTCCTGGCGGGCGCCGTGCTGCTGGTAACCGCCGTGGCCTCACTGCTGTGGATCAAGGGCTTCGGCCCCGACGTCATGGCGGTCCTGCTGCTGTTCATCGCGGCGACCCTGCTGCGCACCTGGCACACGTTTACCTCGACTTCCTTGTGAGGTGTTGACTATGAAGACACGAAGGCGTAATGCGATCGCGATCCTGGCCACCGGGGCACTGGTGTCGATCCTGGTATTGCTGGGTCTTTTCTGGCTGCGCTGGCTCGTCGGCGTCTGGCGGTCCAACCTGTTGCCCGCCAGCGCGCGTGAGATCGCGGTTCCGCTCTCCGCAGGGCAGCTTGAGCCCGGGCCGACCGACGACCCGAATGGCACGATCCCCTATCTGGTGCACGCGCGAATGTTGCCGGACTATCTGTATGCCTTTCTCGGTGTCCTGCCGTACCTGCAGGCCCGGCCGCCCGGGTTCGGGCAACGGTCCCACGTCTACCGCTGGGATCCGAAGCCGGACGGCCTGTGTGTGTACTACGACGCCGCGCGCGGACAGATCATCCAGCAGGGAATTGAAGAGGTCCGAGACGAGGACGGGACGCGTACGTTCCACCGGTTCACCCGGTATGCCGGTCCGCAGGGGATTGCGGAGACACCGCAGGAAGAGCTGGGCCGTTTCATGGCGCCGATCTCGGATGGTTGCGTGCTCAAGCCGCAGGTCGTCTACGATCGCGCCCTGCGGAAGTTCTTCGCCATTGACTGGTCGGAGCGCACGGTGCGCCAGGGACCTCCGTTGCCCGATGATGAGCGGCACAGGCCGGTGCAGATCCGCAATCTCTGGCGCAGTCCCCAGGCTCTCGACGTGGGAGTGCGATCTGCCTCGCGGGAGGAGTCCCACAAGAGATCGGTAGTCGCCCAGGTCCTTCTGCTGGAGCGGGTCCTGGTTCTGGATGCCTCCGGGCGGATCGATCTGTTGGACCCGCAGACGCTGGAGCTTGTGGGGGTGGGCGGCGCGCTGCCGACGCCGAAGACGCTGGTCGATGTCTCTCGCTCGCGTCGGCTGGACGACATCACGGCGTACACGGTCTTGCCTTTGGTCCGGCGCGCGTCCGCGGCGGATGGGGAGCCAAGCTATGCGGGCCTGGCGGCCGCCGCGCTTTCCCGCGAGGGCCTGGCCCTGCGGGTGGAAGTCTATGACCCCAACGGCCGTCGCGTCGCGACCGGCGATACCGCGATCCCGCCGCATACTGGCTGGCCCGGCGGGAGAACGCCGTCAATCCCCATTCCCTCCGCGGTCGCGGCATACTCTCTTCTGCCGGGGGCGCAGTTCTTGACGGTGGCCAAGTTCGCGCTCGAAAGTCTGCACCCGCCGGTGCTGCTGCTGTTTTCGCACCTGGCCGGTCCGCATCTGACGGCCGCCGCCGGCTGCCGCTCGCTGGCGCTGCTGCCGGACTCCTTCGTGGCGATGGCGGCCCGCAGGGGGGACACGAGACCGGCCGAGCGGATTCTCCTGGCTCTCCTGTACATAGTTCCCGCGGTCTTCTTTGCCTTGTTCCTTGCCTGGCGGGTGGACCGCCACGGCGTTCACACCGGCCTGCCGAAGAAGACACGGGCCGCCTGGCGGATGGGAGTCCTCTTTCTCGGTCTGCCGGCATATTTCACC
>VGYL01000370.1 GCA_016872975.1 Planctomycetota bacterium | reverse complement strand
TCTTCCGGCCTGGCTCAGATTTGCTATAAGGCGAGAAACGGTTTGCCGCCACGGGACCGACTCCGCCGGGCTTTCGGTATTGGGATTCAATGAAACAGGGCCCCGCGACGCATGGTTTGGCGTCGCGGGGCCCTGTCGTTCAGGCACCGTCGGGCGTCAGGGCCCCGGGTGCAGGTGCGCGCGGTTTCTGCGATCGCGGCGCCGCAGGAACAGCAGGAAGCCGGCGATCAGGGTATACGGCACCAGCAACTGCGCGGGCGAGCCGCCGCCGGCGGGGGCCATGGCGCAGCCGCCGCCGGCAGTGCCGAGGGGCTCACCGCCGGCATCGACTTCGACGAGATGGAAGGGCGTGAAGTGGGTGGTGCGGAAGCGCAGGGCGTTCAGATGGGGCGTGAGGTTGTAGGTCTCGACCTCGGTAATGCCCTGCTGGCTGAGCGCCCCCGTCACGGAATCGTACCAGAAGGGCAGAATGCGGCGCGTTTGCGGCGTGACGGCATAGGGGATGGCGATCGTGATCGGCTGCTCGAACTGGACGCCGCTGGGGCTGAACTCGTAGCTGTCCAGCACGGCGATGTTCGAGAGCTGCGGGTTGAGGACTCGGGCGATGGCCATGTGGAGGTCCGTCCGGCACGCGCCGGGCGGCACCGCGATCGAGACATCCCCGACCGTCTTGATGGCGGCCGGGTCCGTGCCGAGGAGGCCGCCCGCGGCGGCGGCGATGGTCTTGGCGTCCAGCGGCACCGGATCGATCAACGTGGTCGCGGCCCAGTAGATCTCCGCTGTGATTCTGCGGTAATCGGTCCAGACCACATAGGGCTGACCGTGGCGATCCACGCCGAGGGCGGGATCGTTCTGGTCACAGTTGAAACCGTCGTCGCCGACCAGCAGGTTGGTGCCCGCCCGGCCGGAACGCAGCTCGGCCACGTAGAGATCCCGGTCGGCGCCGGTGCCGTCCGCGTGCCGGGCGTCCAGCCAGCAGGCGAAGACCTTGCGCTCGTCGCTGCACGCGACGGCGGGCGCCGTCTGGTCGGCCCCGGAGGTATCATCGATGATATTGACTCCGACGACCGGGCTGGGGGGCAGACCCTCCAGTGCGGCGTAATAGATGTCCGGGTCGCCCCTTTCGTCGCTCGCCCAGAGCAGATGCAGGGTCGTGCCCGTGGCGGCGACGGCCGGCTGGGTCTGGCGGCCGGCGCTGGTGACGACCGGCATGTTGTCCCGCGGATGCATCTGGCCGCCCGACCAGCCGGCCCGGTGATCGATCCAGGGCGCCGCGAACCACCCTTCCACCGTCGACATTGCCGGCGTCGAGGCCACCGGGGACAAGCTCCGGAGCAGCGAACAGTCCAGGGCGGCCTTGTTGAACCGGATGATCTTGTCCGTGCCGCAGTAGGGCGGCCGGAAACTGCCCGCCGCCGGGGCGGACCCCAGGACCGTCAGAATGGCCGCCCGCTGCAGGGTGGTCTTGGCGCCAACGGTCGAAAGGCTGATCGAGGAGATCAGCGACGAGCCCGCGGCGAGGGTCAGCGGGTTGCTGGCGGAGCGACCATACGCCACGTTCAGCGCGGAGCTATGGGTATTGCTGGGCATCGCGCTGTCGTAGCCTTGACTGGTGAAGCCTGCGGCGGGATTGACCATCGAGCCGTTGATGATCCGACCGCTGACCGAGGTCGAGGCCGGACTGAAGCCGATGATTTTCACCGGCCCGATAACCCAATGATCCCGGTTGGCGAACTGGCCCACCGTGTGGTACGTGTCGAAGGTCCACGAGATCTCGAAGCGCCGCACCACGTTCGCCTGGTACGACGCGTGCGTCGGCCAGGCGGCGTTGTATGTGGCCGCATCCGCATACTGAATCACGATGACGTCGCCCGCCGCGGCGCTCGTTTGCACCTTGCTCAGCGTCTTCCAGGGGGCGCTGCTGGTGCCCGGATTGGTATCGCTGCCGTTATCGTAAGAAAGGACGCATACCATGACCCGTGATGCGGGTGTCTGTCGGCGCCGCCGGCCCCGTGGCAGACCGCCCGTCCATGTCACGATCTGCCCTGTAACTGCCGCTTCTATCGGAAGTTAAGGAATGGAAAACACACGGTCCCCATTGGGTCTCGACTCGGCGCGTCGCTGCGTCTGATAAGAAGCCCTTCCCGGCCCCTGAGGGCAGAGCGAGAATTTTTGCGCGTGGCGGGCGATCCTGCCGCCCCGGCCGCGCGCCGCAGGGAACCACGCGGGCGGATCGCCCCACGCCGCGAATGATCCGTGACGTCTTGGCCGCCGGGCAACCTGCGTGTGAGCGACCAGGCAACACTTGGCCGGTGTTGTGCGGCCGGCGGTGCGAAAGTAGTGTGCCGGTCTGGTGGAGGCCCCATAACCGAAAGGAGCGCCTAATCTTGCCTCTCCTATTGGACGATACAGTGGCGTGCGTTTCGCGTCCGTGACGGGCCCGTGACGGCTCGGGAGCGGATCCCGACGGGCACGGAGTGCGCCCGAACCGCGCCGCCTCGCGGGCGGAAATCCGAATTTCGAAATTCGAGATTCGAATTTCCGCGCCACGCGGCCTTGGTGCCGGGAACTTGCCTGTGATGATCAGCATCGCCATTTGTACCTACAACAACGCGAAGAAGCTGGCGGTCGCCCTGGAAAGCCTGCGTCACCTGCTCTGTCCGGCCGAGCTGTCCTACGAGATCCTGGTGATCGATAATAACAGCCGGGATGAGACGAAGGACGTGGTGCAACGATACCAGGAGCTCGGCGGGCCGGTCCTGCGCTATGTCTTCGAGCCGGCGCAAGGGCTGAGCCACGCGCGGAATCGCGCCTTGCAGGAGGCACAGGGTGAGATCGTCGCGTACCTCGATGACGATGTCCACGTAGACCCCGGCTGGCTGACGGCGGTGGCGGGGGCGTTCGCGGCGCACGCGGCGGCGATCGTCGGGGGCAAGAGCTACCTGATCTATCCCGGCCCACGGCCCTGGTGGCTCTCGGAGGAGTCCGAATTTCTGCTTTCGAAAATGGACTATGGCGACCAGGTTCTATTGGATACCGACAAGGAGCTCTACGGGCTGAACTTCTCGGTCCGCAAGGACCTGGCGTTGCAGGCGGGCGGCTTCGATCCCGCGTTCGGCCGCCTCGGGAGTTCGTCCCTGCGTTCCGGCGAGGAAGCGGACCTCATGCAGCGCGTCCGCGCGCGGGGCGGCCGGGCGGTCTACGAGCCGCGGGCGGTTGTCGGACACATCGTGTCCGAAGAACGGTTGCGGATCCGGTGGTTCCTGCGCCGGGCCTTTGCACCGGGGGTGGATCCCCAGACCGTGCGGACGTCGCAGGCCGCGGTTCACCTGCTGCGCTGTTGCGGGAGCGTGCTGCGCACCGCCGCCCGGGGGGAGATCCGCTTTGCCGTGCTGTTCGGCAAGAGTCTCTTTGCCGTCGCGGCCCTGCGCCATCTGCTCGAAAGCCTGCGCAAGAAACAAATGGAATAGTGGAATATTGCTCCAATCTCCACTTCAAGGAAAAGGAAGACCTCGATGCGAGTGCTCGTGGCCATCGCCAATTACGGCACCAAGAATGACGTGTACCTGGAGCGCCTGCTGACGGAGTACCGGTCCCTGCCGTACCGCGTGGATCTGGTCGTGCTTTCCAACCTGGCCAAGGACCTGGGGCCGGATGTCGAGGTGCGCGTTGGCTTGCCGGACAGGGATCCCTGGTCGCTGCCCTTCGGGCACAAGCAACTGTTCGCCGACCGGCGCGACGACTACGATCTGTTCATCTACTCGGAAGACGACATGCTGATCGGCCGGCGGCAGATCGAGGCGTTCCTGGAGGTGACGCCGAGTTTGCCCGACGATCAGATCGCCGGCTTCTTGCAGTATGAGGAGGATGCCCAGGGCCGGCGGCACTGTCCCGCGGTCCATACGTTCTGTCACTGGGTGCCCGGGTCCGTGCGGCAGTACGGGTCCGAGGTATACGCCTATCTCACCAACGAGCACGCGGCCTGCTATCTTTTGACCCGCGCCCAGTTGCAGCGTGCCCTGGCGTCGGGCGGCTTCCTGGTGCCTCCCCACAAGGGGTTCTACGATCTGCTCTGTACGGCCGCCACCGACCCGTACACGCAGTGCGGATTCACGAAAGTGCTCTGCCTGACGCGCATCGAGGATTTCCTGGTGTATCACCTGCCCAACAAGTACATCGGCAAGGGAGGCCTGACGTTCGCGCAGGTGCAGGACCAAATGCAGGCCCTGTTGCGCTGCCGGAACGGCGAGTTGACGCGTGCGGAGCTGCTGGGACCGCAGGAACGGCCGAGCGTGTGCCGGTGGAGCAAATCCTATTGTGAGCCGGTGCGTCCGGACGTCCTGGCGGCGGTGCCGCGCGAGGCGAAGCAGGTGCTCTCCGTCGGCTGCGGTGCGGGCGTCACCGAAGCCGTTCTCGTGCAGCAGGGAATTCGGGTGGTCGCGATCCCGTTGGACGCGGTGGTCGGCGTCACCGCCCGGAGCCACGGCCTCGAGGTGCTGGAGCCCAGTTTCCCGGAGGCGTTTGCCCGGCTGCAGGGGGAGCGGTTCGATGGCATCCTGCTCACCGACCTTCTGCCGTATGTGCCGGACCCGGAGGCTCTCCTGGGCCGGTGCGGTTCTCTGTTGGCGGAGCAGGGACGCTTGGTGGTCACGGCGCCGAGCTTCCATTTCCTGGGGCATTGGAAGAAGAGCTGGGCGGACCGGCGTTGGCGGCGGGCCCAGGGGATCCTCACGGGCCGGCCCCGGCACAGCACGACCCCGCGTCGCGTCGCGGGATGGCTCCGGCGCAGCGGGCTGTGCGTGGACCGGATCCGGTATGAGGAAACGTCTCGCTTTCACGGGCTGGTCAAAGGCTCGCTGGGACTTGCCGGTCCCTATCTGTCGCACACGTTCACCATCACCGCCGGCCTGCGTACGCGGAACCCGATCCAGGACGCGAGCGCCGACCCGTGTCTCGCAACGGCAAGCAAGTGACGATCAGTCAGGACCGTTAGACATGAGGCCAACAGCGATCACCGCGGACGTGGACGAAACCCCCTCGGTCTCTTCATACTTCGAGTACTTTCGCAGCGACATGCTGGCCGTCGTCGGGCCCGGGACGAAATCGGTGCTCTCGGTAGGTTGTGGCGCCGGGCGGACCGAGGCGGAGTTGGTCCGGCGGGGCATCGCCGTCGTGGGGGTGGAAATCAACCCCCAGGCGGCGCAGCGGGCGCGGCAACGGGGCCTGGTCGTCCTTGAGGGAGACGTCACGCAAATCGACGTCAACACCGGCTATGAACCCTACGACTGCATCCTGTACGCCGACGTGTTGGAACACCTGGTGGACCCGGTCGCGGTGCTGCGTCGACACACCGAAAGCCTCCGCGCGGGCGGTGTGACGTACGTCAGCGTGCCCAACTTCCGCAATGCCCGCGTATTCTGGCAATTGTTCGTTCGGGGACACATTATTTACCAGGACCAGGGGATTCTGGATCGCACGCATGTCCGGATCACGACCCGCAAAATGGTGTTGGAGTGGTTTCAGGCCGCGGGCCTGGAATTCGTGCAGGGGCGCTGGATCATTCATGGCCGCAAGAAAAGGCTTCTGTCCGCCTGTCTGCTGGGGTGCGCGCGGGAGTTCATCGCGGACCAGGTTGCCCTGGTCGCCACGAAGGGATCGGCTGCGCCCGTCCCCAAGAACGATGAAGGATGATCCTTAGAACTGTAGTGGGAAATACCTGATTCTCAGATGGCGATCGAACCCTACAATGGACCACCGTTCGAGTGCCGCGCAGGCCGTGCCATCGTGGACGGCCGGTTGGACCGTGTCTTGGGCGGCGGCAACTCCGGGGGTGGATCGGGCCATACGACCTCATTCAGCACAGAGTCAGACGGGTCAGCAACGACCACCCGACGGGGACGGAGTCTGCCCGTCACCCGTGACACGGATCACCAGTCACGAAACACGAGTCACGAGTTACGGGTCACCCAACATGCCGGCAGGATGTAGTGCCGGGAACTTGCCTGTGATGATCAGCATCGCCATCTGCACCTACAACAATGCGAAGAAGCTGGCGGTCGCCTTGGAGAGCCTGCGGGACCTGACGTGTCCGCCCGGCGTCTCATATGAGATCCTGGTGATCGACAATAACAGCCGCGATGAGACGAGAGACGTCGTCCGGCAATGGCAGGGGGCGTGGGGCCCGCGGCTGCGCTACGTGTTCGAAGAACGCCAGGGTCTCAGTCACGCCCGCAATCGCGCGTGGCGCGAGGCGGCGGGCGACATCGTCTCCTACCTGGATGACGACGTCAAAGTGGACTCGGGTTGGCTGACCGCCGTGGCCGCCGCATTCGCGGAGCACGCTGCTGCCGTCGTGGGCGGGCGGAGTTACTTGATCTATCCGTCGCAGCGGCCCGCCTGGCTGCCCGAGAAGTACGAGATCCTCCTGTCGCGGCTGGACCACGGCGCGCAGGTGCTCGTCGATACCGACCGGGAGCTTTTCGGTGTCAACTTCTCCGTCCGCAAGGACTGGCTGGACCGCGTGGGCGGGTTTGACGCGTCCCTGGGCCGGCACCGGCGCTCCTTGTCGTCCGGGGAAGAGCGCGACCTGCTGCAGCGCATCCGGGCCCGGGGCGGCATCGCCGTATATGAGCCGCGGGCGGTGG